>CAZBSW010000018.1:0-13614 GCA_964494835.1 uncultured Thermotogae bacterium | reverse complement strand
GATCAATCCAGAAGCCCATCCGCTCGATCATCCGCTCCCACTCGCCCTTGTACCTCCACACCGACTTCTTGCAGTGTTCAACGAACTTTTCCACGCCATACGCCTCGATCTCCGGTTTGCTGTTCACGCCTATCTCTCTCTCTACCTCGAGTTCCACCGGGAGGCCGTGTGTATCCCACCCCCCCTTGCGAGCTACGTAGAAGCCCTGCATCGTCTTGTAACGGGGGAAGAGGTCTTTGTACACACGCGGCATCAGGTGACCAAAATGCGGCTGACCGTTCGCTGTGGGCGGACCCTCGAAAAAGACGTAGTGAGGCCCCTTTTCCGTCGCGGTAAGCGACCTCTGAAACGTCTCCCCCTCTTTCCACAATGCGAGGACTGCCCGTTCGCGCGCAACCGGGTCTTTTATCAGCTTCTCATATTGAGACATCGCGATCTCCTTAACGCACAGAAACACTTAATTATTCATGGAAAGGCAAGAAACAACAAAGACGAACCAGCGTACACGCCCCGTTAACGGGGCATAATAATATAGATGAGAAGCGGTAAAAAAACTACACTTGCCGTCGGCATCTTTCGATCACGCCTCATCATACCCTCAGCAAGAGCCCAAATCAAGACGTATCCAGAAAAAGAGGACTTCTCCTAAGCATACCGCAAGTCAACCGGTGGCCATCTGCCGCCGCCACCTCCGGAACCAGGCGACAACAAACCCTGATCCCAACAGCCCTACCCCGCTTCCGAACGGAAATACCGCCGTAAGTCCAACCGAATCGGCTATCACGCCGAACGCCAGCGGACCGATCATCTGCCCCACTGCGAATGCTCCCCCCTGTAGACCGGCTAGTGTTCCCATCCCATGCGTCCGTCCGAGTTCTGTGCGGATGGCGATGACCGAGGCGCGAGAGAGGGCAGAGAGAGCGCCAATGAGGAATGTAATGATAATCACCACCCATACGCGATGGATGAATGGAACAGCAAGCAACAACAAGGGGGCAAGCACGCTCCCGAGCACGATCTGCGGAAGACGCGGCAAACGATCGGCGAGGAATCCGAACGGAATCTGGAGGAGACCGCCGCCGAGCATATAAACCGAAAGGACCGTCCCTATGCTCGCTTTGCCGAGGCCAGCCGTCGCTGCCGCTATAAGGGATAGAATGTTTTGAATCCCTGCCACCAGAAGCCCCGCGTGGCTACGTACATGCAAATCCCCTTCACGGCGTCGTTCTTCGCTACATCCCGCAGGGGAATGATCCCCTGTGCACGTTCGACGACAGCGGTGTGTCTGCGATCAGGAGGAACGGCGCGCGCCACCATGAGTAGGGCAAAAATGCTCAACCCTCCCATGCTATAGAACGCGGTATTATAAGACCACAGAGAACTCAACCCGCCGCCGATGAGTGGTCCGAGTGCCATGCCGAGGAATAGTGAGGAATAGAACAGATTCATGTACCGGCCTTCGCGTCCAACGGGAGTAATATCGCCGATGTAGGCCTGAGCGATCGGGGTGACCATCACCGATGCCACTCCTTGAAGAAGACGGAACAGGCCGAGTTGCCACAGGCTCATCGCCACTACATATAGAAGAGAGACCAACGCATAACCGGCAAGACCAGCGACGAGGATTCGCTTGCGCCCAACGTGATCGGAGAAACGCCCGACCAATGGCCCAAGGAGGCTACGGGAGATCGAGAACGCAGCAAATACAATCCCAATCGATACCCCGCTGGCCGTGAACGTCTCCGCATATAACGGCAAAATGGGAGAGATTATCCCGACCCCCATCATGGCGACGGCGACTGCCGCGAATAGACTGATGAATACTCTCTTCAAGGGTCGCCTCCTTGATGGCGCACAATTGCATACCATATCGGATCGAGCGCACTCATTCCAACCGCAACGAGGTTGCGACGGCGTCCAGCCGCGCGTTATGATCCTCATTCTCATGAGCACGGAGACACATAAGGAAACCTGGCGGCGGACCAGTCTCTTATTCATCGGACACATGCTGAACGACGGCTATGCCAGTTTTTTCGCCCCGCTTCTCCCTCTTCTTATCGACCGATTGGGTCTCTCGCTCGCCCTGGCAGGCATGTTGGGTACAGCCCGTATTCTGATCAACTCCCTCGCTCAACCCGGCCTCGGACATCTTGTAGATCGAGCGCAACGGCCGTTGTTGGTCGTACTCGGCCCGTTTCTCACCGTATGCGCGATGAGTATGATCGGCCGAGTTGGTAGTTTTGAGCAGTTGTTCGCACTACTGGCGATCGCCGGCATCGGGACAGCTCTGTTTCACCCCGCAGCAGCCTCGCTTGTCGCCGCTGGAGGTGGAAACAAGCGAGGGCTGGTGATGGCCCTGTTCTCATCAGGCGGTACGGCCGGCGGCGCGGTCGCGCCCCTGGTGATCGTTGCCTTCGTAGGAGCGGCCGGACTCACACGCACACCATGGTTGGTCCTCCCTGGTCTTGTGGTCCTGGCCTTGTTCACCATCCCCCTCCGGCACACCATTCCCGCAAGCGAAAAGAAGACGCCGGAGAAGTTCAAATTCAGCGCGATCCCTCGACCTTTCATCCTGTTGTGGTCGGTGATCGTCCTGCGGTCGATGGCCGGCAGCGCGTTCGCCAACTTCCTTGCCGTCTTGGTCACGCAACGTGGTGGAACGGCATTCGCCGGCGGTGCGGCGATAAGCGCCTTCCTGCTCAGTGGGGCGATCGGCGGGTTCGTCGCCGGAAACCTCTCCGATCGCTTCGGTCGCAAGTCGGTGATATTCGCCACCATCATCCTTGCGGCTCCGTTCCTACTTCTCTTCCTCTATGGTCCAGCGAATCTGTCCATCATCTTCGCCGCTGGTGCAGGCCTATTCATCTTCTCTTCCACCCCGGTGGGCGTGGTAGCGGCACAGGAACTCCTCCCCGGAAAGACCGGACTCGTTTCCGGCCTAGTAATAGGACTTGCTTGGGGCGTAGGGGGGCTCGTGCTTACACCAGTCGGTTGGCTTGCGGATTACTTCGGTCTGGTCCCAGTGATGACCGTCGTTGCCGTTCTCCCGTTCATCGCTGCCGGGTTGCTCCTGTTATACCGCGAACAGCAAGCCTGAACCGGAAGCAAGACCCACCCTCACAACACCACTGCCCCCGAGGTTTGTTCTGACTTGGTTATCATGGGGAGCCGAGCGATGCAGCACGATCAGATAGCCATTTCCGGAGTGGCTCATCGATCGCGATGTCGTCGATCACACGTGGATCCAAGGATCGCTCATCGTAGGCAATAGAGACGAGATCGTTCAACCGTTTGGCACGTCGCTCCTTAGGCAGAGATTGTTGCAAGTTGTAGGGGTAGCTGTACTCAGGCGGCAGGAGACGAATACGGCTCGGATCGAGGGCAGCCAGCAACACAACGCTCAGCACAGCCTGGTGCAGGAACACCTGATGCCGTTCGTCCTGGCAGGCACTTGCCTGAAAGCCGTTGTCTTGAACCAGTTCATCGAACACTTCTCCCCATTTCTCGAACAGACCCGCTTTAGGATTTACGGAGAGGGTGTGCGAGTTGAAATAGGAGCGGATCCGCTGCTTGTCGACAAAGGTCTCGACTGTTCTTTCGATATCGTCGATTCCCACCGCATTGCAGACGCCTTTCCAGAAACCATCGAGAGGTTGAGTTGGCGGAATCCCCACATTCGTGATGTGCACCGGGCGCACCGCTGCATCGGCCGACACACCCTTGTTGTTTGAATCATCCAGTTGAAGCAGCGGCGGCGGATTGACCAGCAGACACTCCACCGACATCCAGATCAAGGATCGTACACTCGAACCGGCCATCTGCTCGGCCTGCACGCATGCATGAACCTTGTCTGCATAGAAATAGCGCGACACTTTATCCGGAATACGTAGCGGGAAGATACTAACATCATCCGACACCGGCTCGGCACACGCCACTTCCCTCTCGTTTCTCTCGAATACCCAGATGGGAGAATGCTTAAGCGCACCGGCAAACGAACGAATACTGTCGATAAGAACACGTGCACTCGCCCTTGCGCGAGCCGATCGCACCAACGTAAAGAAGGCCGCCTGCTGATCAATCGTATTGTTCATCACTCAATCCGCCCAAGAGAACCACATAGATTCCCACACCCTAGCACGGCACGTGCTCGCCGGTCAAGCGACTCGGATACCCCCCTGTTCCACGTTTCTCATGCTTGGCAAGAAACTATTAAGAACAAGGCAATCCGCTGTTTAGAGTGAATAGCAACATCCTAACTGCAGATGGTATTATTCTCTTCTCCCACCCGTTCGCTATCGCTCGCTCAAGGCGCAGGGCTCGCCGAGAAATGCCTTATGTTCTATTCCCTCCTTATTTCAATGCTTTTCCCTGCGCCCCTGTCTGCCCGAACTTCGGCAGACAGGCCTGCGTCTCTGCGAGAGTAAGGTTCTTGTTTTATTCTCGTCACTCTTAACTCATCAACCATCACTGTCTTCTGCCACTGCGAGAGAAAAGCATTTCCCTCGCCCGCTCGCTATCGCTCGCTCAAGGCGCAGAGCTCGCCGAGAAATGCCTTATGTTCTATTCCTTCTTCATGTTAGCGCTGTTCTTGGCGCCCCTGTCTGGCCGAACATCGGCAGACAGGCCTGCGTCCTCTGCGAGAGTAAGGTTCTTGTTCTATTCTTGTTACTCTTCACTCTTCACCCGTCACTGTTTTCTGCCTCTGCGAGAGGCGCCCTGTTTCGTGCGGTTGATCCATCTACTCACTCGAAACAGCGAGGAGATAAAGAAAAGCATTCTCCCAACGTGGTGCCGTATACGTCTTATCGCATAACCGCGACGATTTGACGCGCGCAACTGCGATGAATACGCTTGAAGCGTGGATGCGGTCACGTGGAATACTGGTTGCTTCTGTAATGGGAGACGAAACGGGTAAGGAGGAGATGCCGATGGAACGTGGATCGGTACTGCCCTACTTCATACTGATCTTGGTAATGCTGATCTTCGCGCTGGCCGGCTGTGGACCGAGGGAAGCATCGTCTGAAACTCCACAGGTTGCGGGATCAGACACTACCTCTACGACCGATGAGCCGCCTCTCCCGGTATCGTCGACAGATTCAGTACCTGCAGCCGAGAAGGAAGCAGCGTCGGAGGAGAGCTCTCCCCCGGAGTCGAAAGAGATTCTGCCGACTGCAAAGACCGTTCCGGACGATCTCATATCCCGTTCTATCGAGTCCCTGCAGGCATTGTCCAGCTACCGCTACTCCGCCCTCGTCAGATTCGAATGGACGGATGAGGAAAGAGTTCAATCGTACTCAATCGAGATTGCAGGAGAATTCGTCTTTCCCAATCGTGAGCACGTAACCTGGACCAATAGTAGCTTTGGCGAGCGGCTCGAAGTTGTCCGTATCTACGACTCTGCATGGCTACTCGAATACGGCGAATGGACGGAAATACCGACTCTAACGGTCGAGGGGCTCATGAGTGCGGTCATTCTATTCGCGCCGAGCTACGCCTGGGAAAGCCTCGCAAACGAACTGGAAACCACTTCCATTCTTGTCGGCAAGGAGGTCGTGAACGGGTTCTCCACCCTTCACTACACCTCGGACTATTCCGGCTGGGAAGAACGGTTTGACGGGGCCCTACATACGGGCAAGGGGGAGTTCTGGGTCGCGGAAGAGGGATTCCCGGTAAGATGTATATTCACCGGCACCGGCAACGATAAAGACGGGCACCTGGGTGCGATAGAATGGCGAATGGAGATCACGGATGTGAATCACTCGATCTCTATCGAACCACCCGGGACCTGAGCTGCCAGTTAGAATGACATCACCATCATTGAACAGAGGGCGGCCACACGCCTTTGAATCAGGTAGTGTCACCATTCCCATGCAGCATGAAGAACCGTATGCGCAGTGGCAAAGATTCACAAATCCTTAGTCGGGTGCTTGCTCATCCACAATATGCAGCGATTGATCGATCCGTCGGAAATCCTCGAAGCGATACCCCTGTTCCTCAAGGCGAGCGACGATATGTGTGAGCGTGTCCTCCGGCAGGGTCGGTGTTCGACTGAGGATCCATCCATATTTGTATGAGGGATGTCCGACCACGGCGTATTGGTAGTCCGGATCGAGCTCGATGACCCAATAATCGCCGGGGAAGAGCCAGAATCCCAGGAAATTGACAAACGAGACCTTCAATTTGGTCGGGGTATCGGGGTCGGCGACCCACGCGCGGCCGATAGCGCGATCCGGATTTCCATCCGCATCGTAGCACGTGTTCTCGACCTTGATCTGCCCATTATCGAGCAGCGTGTACTCCGCCGTAGTGCCTTGGATACATTTTCGCTCGAAGCTCGTCGGAATACTGGCGATTGAATACCAGAGCCCCATATATCGTTCGATGTCGAGTGAAGAGACGACCGTCGGCGCTCCACGTCCGGCACACGCAACAAAACCGATCATAGCAATCATCATAATCACCACTCCTATTACACGCTTCTCCATGATGATTCCCCTCCCTATCTGTGGCTCATCCCTATCTTACAACGATCTACGCGAGAGAAAAACACACTTTGGCTAAGGCAAAAGATGCAAACTAACGGTGCAGACGCCTTCGGGCGATCAATCTACGCTCCCTGGGGACCGCGCGTTCAATCATCTCTCGATAAAGCGCTACCAATTGCTCGGCGATCCGTCCCTTGTCGAACTGAGAAAGAAGAATGCGTGAAATCTCCCGCCCCTGTTCACGGAAACCAGGGTCGGTCGCCATCCGTTTGGTAAAGGCAATAAACTGAGCCGTATCCTTGGCCTTGAGATACGGATTTTCGTACAGGAGCTCATATTCCGGAATATCCCTGTAAATCACGGGCAATCCGACCGACGCTGCCTCTAGCGGTGCAAACGGACAGTTTTCTTGATAGCTGGGAAACAGGAAGAGATCTGACGCGTTATACACGGTGGGCATATCTTCCAGCGAGAATAGTCCAGGGAACTTGACGTGTACGCCCGCACGGCGGATCCGCTCGTTGAGACGGCGGATTCCTTCCGTCAGTACCCCAAACGGACGACCGCCCGCCCACACAAAGTAAAGATCGGGACAGGCTGCGGCAATGTCCAAGAAATCATCGACCCCTTTTCTTCCTTCGATCTGTCCTACTCCCAGCACGACAAACGCATCCTCCGGTATACCCAATCGGCGGCGACCCTCGGCGCGCAGCTCGGGAGATGGCACGAATTTCTCCCTATGGATAGGATTATGGATCTGAACTATGCGCGTATCGGCACCGATCGCGCGGATAGCCTGCTTCACCATGGGTGAGATGGCGATACAGACATCGGCGTATGTATAGACACGCCGGAAGTACCGCCGCACAAACGGCATGAAGATCCGCCAAGCGGGGAGCGACCCTTTGATCGAATCGGGAATCACGTGTACGGTGAATACCCGGCGGCCGCGGTACCGTCGTCCCTTCCAGAAGAAGTATGGTCCGTAGGTGTGAGCATGCATAACGTCGCCCCACCCTTCGCCGTTGACAACCGGTTCGACACCGTCACACCCGCTCAGGAGTTCCACACAGTCCACAAATGCTGTGTGTACCCCCTGCCCTTTCAACATAAAGGCTGTCTCCGAAACCACGTGAACTCGCAGATCCTGTTTCATGACGAGTTGAATCCGCAGCCGTGCCGCTGATTCTGTCTCCTGTTCACGCCGCTCATCGTCTCATTGGAGGTGAAGTCCGCGATCGACTTCATCGGCACGTCATCCCCAACAGCCTCACTATCCGTCGGATGATCACACGTTCAGTGCCGGAAACCTTTTCCAAGCACATTACGCACATGCGGGATCAAGCCGCCGTCTTGGAGGATGGCCAAGACTTCTTTTGGGAGAGCGGGGAAGTGATATGAGTTGTCGGCGTGTCTAACGATGCCGTTTTCGAAGTCGATCTCCACGTTGTCGCCGTCCTTGATCTCGTCGATCCCGGTTCTCAGCTCAATCACGGGCAAACCGCTGTTGATCGCGTTTCTGAAGAAGATCCGCGAGAAGCTCTTGGCGACTACGGCTGCCACTCCCGCCGCCTTCAGACACGTCGCCGCCTGTTCGCGCGATGACCCGCAACCGAAGTTCGCGCCAGCCACGATCACGTCCCCCTCCTTCACCTGTTCGGCGAAACGAGGGTCGAGGTCCTCCATGGCGTGCGTCGCCCTCTCCGATGGCTCCAACGGCTGATACGTGTACTTGCCGGCAAAGATGACGTCGGTGTTAACATCGTCCCCGTATCGCCAGACGCGTCCTTCGATCATCGCCCGCCTCCTTTGAAGACCTCACGCGGATCGGCGATCACTCCTGCAATCGACGATACCGCAACCGTTGCCGGCGAGGCAAGGTAGATCTCGGCATCTGCGGAGCCCATCCGTCCCTTGAAATTCCGGTTCGCTGTCGATAGGCACACCTCTCCTGGAGCAAGCACCCCTTGATGGGCGCCGAGACACGGGCCGCATCCCGGGCTCAGAACCAGCGCTCCCGCCCGGACGAACGTGTCGATCAGTCCCTCCGAGAGTGCGTCGAGCATGACCTCACGCGAGGCGGGGAGAACGAGGAGTCGTACACTTTTCGCAACCGTCTTTCCCGCGAGGATGCGGGCGGCCAAGCGCAGGTCTTCCAGGCGACCGTTGGTGCACGTCCCGAGCAGAGCCTGATCGATCTTTGTACCGGTCACAGCATCCACTGGGACAACGTTATCCACAGTGTGCGGCTTAGCCACCTGGGGCGCGAGGCTCGATGCATCGAATTCGAGCACCCGCTCGTATTCCGCATCCGCGTCGGGATAGACGGGTGTGTATTCCCGGACCGCTCGCGACTCGAGGAAAGCGAATGTTTTCTTGTCGGGAGGGATGTAACCATTCTTCGCGCCACATTCGATCGCCATGTTGGTGATAACCATGCGTGACGCAAGACTCATCCCCTCGATTGCTTTCCCGCCGAACTCGAGTGATCGATAGAGAGCCCCGTCAGCGCCGATATCGCCGATGATCTTCAGAATCAGGTCCTTGGCGGTGACCGGTTCTTCCAACTTACCGCAAACGACGATCTTGAAGCTCGCCGGCGTCTTGAGCCAAATCTTAGAAGTTGCGTAGAGAACGGCCATCTCCGACCGGCCTATCCCGGCCGAGAAAGCGCCGAAAGCACCGTAAGTGGTGGTATGGGAGTCGGAGCCAAGGATGAGCGTTCCCGGAATGGCGAACCCTTTCTCCGGCAGTACTTGGTGGCAGATTCCCACCCCGGCGTCGTAGAAGTGAGAAAGCCCCTGTGCCGACACGAACTCGCGGATCTCCTTGTGCCCGAGCGCGTACTTCTCGGTAGACGCAGGTACCGTGTGATCGAGAACGACCACAAACCGCTCCGGGTTCTTCACCCGTTCAACGCCGATCTTAGCGAACGTCTTCGCGATGGCGGCGGTATTATCGTGAGACAGGCAGAAATCAGGCTCCACTTCAACAATCTGCCCTACATCCACATGCGTCAACCCTGCCTTTGCCGAAAGGATCTTCTGAGCGAAAGTCATCGACATCTCGAATCACACCTCGATCGGGTCGAAGTTCATAAAGTCGGCATAGTGCAGGATGATCGCCTCGGGCGTCCGCTTGTAGGGGTCCCCTTCCTTGGAATGGGCAGCGATTGCATGCTGGACCGAGGCGGGAATGTCGTGTTCGTCGGCGAGCGCCACGCCGGAGAACGGATGTCGCACCAGCTTACCAGCGCTGCTCTTGCGGAACGTACCCTCTGCCTCTTCTATTTCCAGGAGCTTCCCCACATCGTGCAACAGCGCTCCCGCGAGGAGTATGTCATGGTCGACGGCGAGTCCTTTCCCTTTGTAGATCTCGTCAAACGTCACGGCGACTGCGAGGCATATCTTGGTCACGCTGCGCACGTGTTGTGCGAAGTTGATGCTGGATTTCTTGGCGAGCGTAAACGGCATTCGCTTGATGTCCTCCGGTCGCCATCCGCCCCGCGACAGGCCGTCCTCCCAAGTCGCGATCACTTTGTCTCGCAGGTCTGGATCTCCAATCAGGTCGATCTCCGGCAGAATCGACCTCAGTTCTTCTCTCACTCCCATCCTTCCACTCTCCTTACGGCATCGATCACTGTACCGTCGCGCCACTCGATCAGGGCGATTACTTCGTCCCCGAAGATCGGCCTCTGTGGCGGCTGGATCAGGCGATCGGCCTCCCGTTTGATATCTGATAACTCGCGCACCGGCAGCCCAGAATCGATGAATCGTCCCTTTAGGTCATCTCGCTTCGGATTCACGGCGATTCCACGCTCGGTGACGATGACGTCGATCGCCTCGCCGGGTGAGGTCACGGTCGTTACCCGGTTTACGATCACTGGAATCCGGCCACGCAGGGAGGGGATGGTGATAATCGTCATTTTCGCTCCGGCGGCGACGTCCTGATGTCCGCCGATGCCATGCAACAGCTGACCATCCGAATGTGTGTTCACGTTGACATTGAAGTCGAGGTCGACTTCGGTGGCACCGAGGAAGGCGGCGTCGAGCATGTATGTCGAACAACCGCGCGAATCGTAGTTGGCATACTGCCCCGGATCCATGATCACGTGATTTGCGTCCTCGCGCAACGAAGTAATCGCATCGGTGTCGAATGCCTGTCCGTCCAGGATTGTACGCAGTAGCCCACGATGAAGGATATCGACGAGGAGTTTCGTCCCGCCGCCCATACCGAACCCGCCGACGATGCCTGCCCGCGCCATCTCCTCGCCGATGAACTGAGTTGCCGCCAGCGAAATGCCGCCAGCGCCGCCCTGAAAACTGAACCCGTCTTGCAGATATCCTGACGCTTTCACCGCCGCCGCGGCGAGACGCGCGATCTTCAGACGTGTCGGCGATCGCGTCAGTTGCAGCGTCCCGGAAGCAATACTGTCTGGATCCCCGATTTCATCCACAACGACAACGTAGTCGGTCCATCCTTGTTGAATCTCGAACGGGTACGCCGGGTAGCGAACGAGCTCGTCCGTCACCACGACCGTCTTTTGCGCGTACTGCGCGTCGACCGCGGAGAACGATATCGGGCCGCACGCGGTCCTCCCCCCGATCCCGTTCGCATTTCCATAGGCATCGGCCTGCGAAGCGGCGATGAACGCGACGTCGATCTCCACTTCTCCCGCTTCTACCGCCCGCCACCGGTCACCGTGGGAGCGGAGAATCGCGGGCTGTTTCAACTTTCCACCCTGCGATACAAACGCGCCAATCGGCCCGTTCAACGATCCCTCAATCCGGCTGACCACACCCTTCTTGATATGGTCGACAACCGGTGCGTGCACAGGAAAGAGGGCGGTGGGGAAGAGACAGAGGTCGCCGATCCCCATGCGCGCGCACTCGTCGAGGACCATGTTCACCAGATAGTCGCCGTCACGGAACGAGTGATGGAACGAGATTGTCATACCACTCGTAAGACCAGTTGCCTCGATCGCCTCGGCAATCGAATTCAATACCTTGTTCTCTCCCGGCACTGTAGTCTTCTGCGGTCGGGGTGTCTTGGTCCCGCTGGGAACAGTAGCGAATGCCCCGTGATAGGGGCGCAACGCCCGCCCGCCTATCTTCTCCGGTATCTCGCGGCCGAGCGCGTTCTTCATTACCATTCCTCCTTCACCTGTGCCGCGAGTCGCAACGTCCGTCTAGCTCGCTCAAGCACCGGCTGATCGATCATCTTCCCACCGATGGCGATTACACCTACCCCGCGGGCCGCCGCCTCTTCGGCAGCAGCAACAATCTTGGCGGCTTGTTCTACATCTTTCTCGCTCGGGGCGAACACCCTATGGATAACAGAAATCTGGCGGGGATTGATGACTCCCTTGCCCACGAAGCCCAGATCTTGAATGTGGCGCGTCTCTTCGATCAGTCCTTCTTCGTCTTCGGTATCGGCATACACCGTGTCCGATGCTTGTATTCCGGCAGCCGCGGCAGCCGCCACAATCCGGGAGCGTGGGAAGAGGAGCGCATCCCGCGTACGCATAGCACCGACATCGCGGGTGTAGTCCTCAGCACCGAATGCGATGATTGCCACGCGCGGATCGGCGACGGCGATCTCTTCGACGTGAAGGACCCCTTTCCCCGTCTCGATAATCGGCATGATGAGCGTCCGTCCCTCTTCGCTCCCGACCTCGCCCTCCAAGCGGGAAAGGATCTCGGCGAGGGCAGTGACATCACTCGCCGATTCGGTCTTGGGTAGGCAGATCCCGTGCGGCTGTGCGAGCATCACCTCATCAAGATCGGCGCCACCGTACGTGGAGAGGGGGTTTATCCTCACCCACACCTCCGGAAACGGAACCGCAGCCAGTAGATGCTTGACAAGAAGCCGTGCTGAGGCCTTCTCAGTCGGCGGAACAGAGTCTTCCAGGTCGAGGAGCACGCAATCTGCGCCATGCAGTTCAATCCCTGCCAGCAAGCGAGGATTGTTTCCCGGCGCATACAACCGCGTACGCCGAAGTCGATCGCGTCTGCTCTCTTTTCGGTCAAGCGACGGCCGCCACGCCTCAACAGCGGGAAAGGCCTTCCGCACCGCCGCCTCAATCCGGGCCGAGAGCACATAATCGAGCGCACCCTTGTCCTCCACCACGAACTTTGCCGTCGCTATTCCGAGCGTTTGCGCCATCCGTTCAACGACCGTGCGAATGCCGCGCTCCACCAATGCGGGAACAGGAGCAGTGATCGTAATCTCCAATCCCTTACCTTCGGAGACGCTTACCAGGCAATCTCCCTTTTCCTCTGAGCCGATCGTAACCGCCTTTTGCATCTTCTACCTCATCAACAGTGCCAGCACCGCCTTCTGGGCATGCATCCGGTTCTCGGCTTGGTCGAATATTGCACTCCCCTCACCACGCGCGGCGCCATAGGTGATCTCCTCATCATAGTGGGCCGGCAGGCAATGCATGACCAACGCCCCTGGAGCGGCAAGGTCGACAAGCGCCTCATCGATCTTGAATCCTGCAAACGCACGCCTCTTTTCCTCCGCCTGGGCCTCTTGCCCCATGCTTGCCCAAACATCGGTGTACAGCACATCGGCCTTGCTCACCGCTTCTTTCGGATCGTGCAAGATTTCAACGCTTCCGCCGAGCGCATGCGCCGATCGCACCACTTCCTCTTCCGGTTCATAGCCCACAGGACACGCAATGCGGAAGTCCATTCCCACACGGGCACACGCGTTTATCAGGGAGTGAGCGACATTGTTGCCGTCACCGATGAACGTAAGTGTCAGTCCTTCCATCGCGCGCTTCTTCTCCATGATCGTCAACAGGTCGCCCAGGGCCTGACACGGATGATAGCGGTCGCACAGCGCGTTTATCACAGGAACGGACGCATGCTTGGCCAAGTCAAGGATCGTCTGGTGTTCGAATACGCGTGCCATGATGCCGTCAACGTATCCCGATAGGACTATCGCGATGTCTTCGGTCGTTTCACGCTTACCCAGTTTTATGTCGTCCGGGCCGAGATAGATCGCAGTGCCGCCCAGCTGATACATCCCGGTTTCAAATGATACACGCGTTCGTAAGGATGGTTTCTGGAAAATCATCGCCAACGTCTTTCCCGCAAGTACGTCATGCCTGACACCGGCCCGA
>CAZBSW010000017.1:0-13638 GCA_964494835.1 uncultured Thermotogae bacterium | reverse complement strand
CCCATACTTCGGCGCCCTTGTCAAGGGCGTGGAAGCAGAAGCTCAGGAATGCCATCAAAGCGTCATCCTGCAGAACACCGACGAGGACTATTCCCGAGAGGAAAAGGCTATCCAGATCCTGTTAGAAGAACAGGTTAACGGAATCATCCTGAGCCCGACGCAGAAACGAAAGGAGACCGTCAATACGCTCCTTAGGTTAGGAATCCCTTTTGTGCTCATGGCCAGACACTTCGATGACCTGAACACTAACCATGTCGTGGCAGACGACATCCAAGGCGGCTTTCTGGCAACTGAACATCTCGTTGCTCTGGGACACAGAAGAATAGCGATGATCAACGGCCCCTTGCGTATTTCAAGCGCTCGAGAGCGCTTCCAGGGCTATCGCGCCGCGCTTGATAAGCACAGCATCAAAGTGGAGAGACCGCTGATTACTACGGGAGCTGTGACGATGGAGGACGGATATGAGGCTGCGGAATCACTACTGAAGCGATATCCCCATCCAACTGCGGTATTCGCCTTCTCAGATTTCGTTGCCTTTGGCGTCATGCGTGCCATTTGCGAGACCGGCCTCCGAATTCCCAATGACGTGGCGGTCGTTGGATATGACAACAATCAGTTTGCTCCTTGCGCCGAAGTCCCGCTCACCACAGTTGATGTCCCCAAAGAGACACTTGGATCCATGGCGGTCCAAGTTCTAAAAGCGCACTCCGCTGGTGACCACCCTATCACACAACTCAAGATCCCTGTGAGCCTAGTGGTACGAGAATCAACCCGTGGGATCGGCAAGGGAGACAAGAAAACTCTCGGTATGTCTGACTGAACGCTGGCCCTTGCAAGGAGGTGATAGTGGCTAGGGATTATGTTGCAGGAGGAAGGAAGATGTCACATTCGGTGGTGGGACGTTAGTCAAACCTCCGACATATCAAGGTTTCTAAGGCACACCTTCAAAAGGAGGGATCGAAATGTCCAGAAGATTGATCGGTTTGCTACTAGTGGCAGTTCTTGGACTGATGCTTGTCGGATCACCGAGCATGGCGCAAACTACCGAGAAGCCAGTCACAATCTACTTCTTCTGTGGGGGCCCCGCAGGGGGATCCTTTGCAACCGTTGTCTACAACGGCGCCAAGGCAGCGGCAGCTATATTAGGCGATAGGGTTAAAGTTAACTACGTGTTCTCGGACTGGAACCCAGAGAAAATGGTCGCCGATTTCCAACAGGCAGTAGCAGCGCAGCCCGATGGAATCTGCGTCATGGGACACCCAGGTGTCGACGCACTTAAGCCGTTCGTAGACGAAGCGGAGAAGGAAGGGATCATCGTCACCAGCCAGAATGTCGACCTCCCCGCACTCGAAACGCAGTACCAAGCAGCCGGCTTCGGCTACGTCGGTCAGAACCTGTATGATTCCGGCCACATGCTGGGGAAGGCCGCAGGTGAAAGAGCAGGTCTGAAGAGCGGCGACCGCGCCATGGTGTGGGGCCTGTTGAACGAGCCCAGTCGAGGGCTGCGGACCAAGGGAGCGATTGATGCGTTGGAGGAGATGGGTGTGACCGTCGACTACATCCAGATCACACCAGATGTAGACAAGGATGCCTCTGCCGGCGTGCCGATCTTTGTCGGCTACATGCAGAAGCATCCCGATTGTAAACTGGTCATCACCGATCACGGCCAGCTTACCGCAACGCTTCCCACCTATCTCAAGGCGGCCGGGTTGGCTCCTGGTGAGATCTTCGCCGCGGGTTTCGACCTTGCGCCATCTACGCTTCAGGGCATTGAAAGCGGATACGTCCAACTCGTACACAGCCAACAGCCATTCCTACAAGGGTTCCTGCCAATTTTCCAGGTTTACCTTACTGCAAAGTACAAGGTGGCGGGGCTCGATATCGACACAGGCATCGGTTTGATCGACAAGGACAATGTGGGGCTGATCGCTCCGCTCGTCCAGAAGGGGTTGGCCGGATAGTCGCTTCAATAGCACAAAGAGCGGGCTCGTGCTCAAGCGAGCCCGCTCACTCTAAGGAGGATGTAGAAATGGCCTTGATAGAGATGAAGAACATCTACAAGGCTTTCGGTGGAGTGGTCGCCCTTCAGGGCGTCGATTTTTCAGTGGAAGATAACGAGGTCGTAGGACTCATTGGAGACAACGGGGCCGGCAAGTCGACCTTGATCAAGATCTTAAGCGGCGTCTTTCCTCCTACCAAGGGTGAGATCTACGCAAAGGGGCAGAAGATCGACCTGAAAGCCTACTCCGTTAAGGAGGCCCGGAGATTGGGGATCGAGACGGTCTTTCAAGAACAAGCTTTGGGGATCAAGCAGGTGATTTGGAGGAACCTCTTCCTGGGACGCGAAGTGACCAATCGCCTTGGTTTCCTCGACGTGCCACGTGCCAGGCACGAGGCTCAATGTATGATAAGTGACCTATTGGGATTCAGAGGCGCGGGGATATCGACCGATTCACAGGTAGAAACCTTGTCGGGAGGTGAACGACAGGGTGTGGCCATAGGAAGGGCAATGTACTTCGAAGCGAACCTCGTCATTCTCGATGAACCGACGCGCGCGCTATCTGTGAAAGAGGTGAACAAGATCCTCAGCTTCATCCGCAAGTTGAAAGAGTGTGGGAAATCGTGTGTCTACATCTCCCACACTATAGCCAACATCTACTCCGTCTCCAATCGCTTCGTCATCCTAGATCGAGGCTGCGTGGTCGCGGAGTACAGCAAGGACGAGATTTGCGAGGCTGACCTGAATGAAATGCTCATTCACCATGCTTCCAGTTCCGCATACTGAGTATCCTCTCCATCATCAGATAAGGAGCAACCAGGATGCCACACAAGGCGCATAGCATCACGAAGTACAAGACGCAAATCGGCTTTGGCATTATCTTTATCTCCGTCTTCGCACTGTTTATGGTGACGAGCCCAAGTGTCTTCTTACGCGCTAGGATCTACCTGGCGTTCCTGTCGACCGTTCCTTTCGTCGGAATCATGGGGCTGGGGCTCACGTTTGTCCTTGCCTCCAAAGAGATCGATCTATCCTTCCCCTCTGTGATGGCCTTCTCCGGCTTCGTCTGCGCCGCCCTCTACACAGCCACTGGAATCATCGTTCTTGGAATAGTCGGTGGACTGACAAGTGGCGCTTTCATCGGCATGATCAACGGACTACTGATAAGGAAGCTGCGTATCCCATCGATTGTCGTCACACTTGGGATGATGTTCCTTGTCGCAGGAGCGGTGGATGTGTTGTCAGGTGGGTTGGGATTCCCGCTTACAACACTTGCAGGAAACCCGTGGCATAGCCTGTTGGTCGGCAAGCTCGCCGGACTCATTCCGGCTCACGCAATCTGGTTCGCCGGCCTATCGATTATTCTTTGGTTCATCCTGTTCCGACACCGCTTCGGAAACCACGTACTCTTCGTAGGAGACAACGAAGGCGCGGCGGCCATGATGGGAGTCAACGTGGACCGAACAAAGACGCTCGTGTTCATGCTGATGGGGGTACTGGCCGCATTCGCTGGGTTGGTCGATTGTTTCAGGCTGATGACTTGGTGGCCATCGATGGGACAGGGATACATGATGACGACCTTCGCTACAGTGTTCGTTGGTGGGACCTCCATGTTCGGCGGTGAGGGCACAATTCTGGGGACGTTTCTTGGTGCATTCCTCATTGGATCGTTGCAGGCTGGAATCGTTGCCGCGGGGCTGTCCGGTTTCTGGATTCAACTTATCTACGGACTTATCATCCTCATCGCCGTTACAGGTCACACGCTCCTTAGACGCCGATAGGAATGGGGATGAAAGAGGCAGGGAGACTCGGAAACACGGAAGTTCGGCCTCACAGTTCAGGTGACAAGCGACCAACAAGGTTCGTGCTGCGCGAAGTTCGAGCATAGACTGAGGAGATGCCGACCTTGAGGAGGAAGGGGGACGCAATGCTTGAAGATCTGAAGAAGGAAGTGTGCAGTGCACTCGTCGCGCTTCCGAGAGCCGGGCTTGTGGAGGGCACAAGTGGCAATGTGAGCGGGCGGGCAGGCCATCTTGTGGTCATTAAGCCCAGCGGGGTCAATTACGAGGACCTGACACCGAGTGAACTGGTTGTCGTCGACATGCAAGGGAAGATTGTCGAGGGTACTCTGAAGCCGTCCGTGGACACCCCTGCCCATCTTCAGATCTATCGGAACGTCCCTGAGGCGGGAAGTGTGATTCACACCCATTCTACGTACGCCACGGTCTTCGCACTGCTCAACCGCGAGCTTCCCACCTACATCACAGAACTCGCCGACCTCTTCGGGCACTCGATTCCCGTATCGTCCTACATTCCGCCCGGAGAGGAAACAATCGGTACGGAATTCGCAGCAAGGACCAGGCAAGGCAAGTACAGGGCGCTTCTCATGAGAGCGCATGGAGTGTTCACGGCCGGAGCAACCGTGGCCGATGCGCTCCGTGCAGCCGAGATCGTGGAGCACAGCGCAAAGATCGCCTTCCTGGCCGAACTACTGGGAACACCACCTGTTCTGCCCGAATCAGAAGCGGAATCGTTGCACTCGAAGTACATGGAACGATATGGACAACGGCCTTTCAGGGAGGACTGATGACCAAGAAGAACTTGATCGGGGTGGACATCGGAACGCAGGGCACCAAGAGTGTTCTCGTGAATCTCGAAGGCGAGATTCTGGGCACGGCGTTTCAGGAATACGCAGTCGAACACCCCCAGCCCTCATGGGCCGAACAGTGGCCACAGATATGGGAGGACGCGGCGTATAAGACTATCCATGCAAGTATTCAGCGAGCCGGAATTCCTCCAGAAGAGGTGGCTGGCGTTTGTCTAAGTGGGCTCTACGGAGGATCCGGCGTGCCCGTAGACAAGGACTTCCAGCCCCTCCGCCCCTGTATCATATGGATGGATCGGCGCACGACCGACGAAGTTCGCTGGATCCGGGAGCACATCGATCTCGATATGCTGTTCGCCATTACGGGCAACTGGGTCGACACCTACTTCGGGTACCCGAAGATCTTGTGGATCAAACGCAACGAGCCTGCCATTTGGGAGAAGATTCACAAGTTCATCCCTCCGACGAGCTACGTGGAATTCAAGCTCACTGGACAACTGGCTATCGATTACTCATCGGCGGGCAATCTGGGAGGCCTATTCGATGTCCATGCTTTGCAGTGGTCGGAACGGCTTTCTCAGGATCTTGGTATCCCCTTGGAGATGATGCCCAAAGACGTGGTCCCCTCTACTGAAGTGGTGGGTCAACTCACGCCGGAGGCTGCACGAAAGACCGGCCTGCTATCTGGAACACCGGTGATCGCCGGTGGGATTGATGCGCCGGTGGCAACGCTGAGCGCCGGAGCCATCGAGGCCGGAGACAATGTCGCCATGATGGGAACCTCAACCTGTTGGGGAGTAATCCATCGCGGGGACGCGTTCTCGCCAAGGCTCGTTTCCATGCCAAATGTAGTGAATCCCCAAGAGGAAATCTACACCTGGGGGGGATCGGCGACCTCCGGGGCGCTCGTCCGCTGGTTCCGGGATCAATTCGGCCAGCAGGAGATGGAAGCAGGAGGCAAGCTCGGCTTGAATCCGTATCAGCTGCTGGACATACAGGCAGCGCGCATTCCAGGGGGATGCGAGGGGCTCCTAGTGCTCCCCTACTTCATGGGGGAACGGGCTCCACTCTGGGATTCCGAAGCCCGCGGCACTGTGGTCGGCCTTACGCTTTACCACACGCGGGTTCACCTGTACCGCGCCCTGATGGAAGCAGTGGCGTACAGTCTGAGGCACAGCATCGAGGCGGGAGAAGAGATCGGTCTCCACGTGAAGAACGAGTGCCAAGTTGTCGGCGGCGTGGCAAGATCAACACTTTGGACGAAGATCCTCGCAGAGGTGACCGGGCGCAGGATAATCGTTCCCTCTGCTCGTGTGGAGGCACCCCTTGGTGATGCTCTACTCGCCGGCATCGGGGTGGGGTTGCTCTCCGATCACCGCGTGATCAAGGAATGGATACAAACTGAGCGGGTGGAAGACCCCGACCCTGAAGCGCATGAACTATACTCAGCCTATTACACGGAATACAAGAGACTCTACGACGCGATCAAGGATGCCATGCACCGTGTCGCACACCTGGGAAGGAGAGCACGATGAGAGGAGAGAAACGGGATCTTGTCATGGCGGTCATTGTGGGAAACCGGGATTTCTTCCCCGACTCACTTGTGGAAGAGGGGCGGCAAAGGGTGCTCAAAGCAATCGATGAACTGGGGCTGCGTGTTCTGACGCTTTCTACAGACGACACCAAATACGGGGCCGTAGAGACGCGGGAGGATGCGCAGCGGTGTGCGCGATTGTTGTCCGAGCATCGCCACGAAATAGGTGGCATTCTCGTGACGCTACCAAACTTCGGGGACGAGAGCTCCGCTGCAGATGCCATTCGGGCCGCCGATTTGCATGTTCCGGTGTTGGTGCACGCTTTTCCAGATACGCCTGAAGAGATGGATCCCAAGCACCGCCGGGACGCCTTTTGCGGGAAGCTATCGCTCTGTAACAACCTCGTCCAGTATGGTATCCGTTTCACCGACACCACAGCGCACGTTGAGAGCCCTGAAAGTGACATGTTCAAGGCAGACATCAAGGCTTTTGCAGCAATTTGCCGCATAGTAACGGGCCTGCAACAAGCACGAATCGGAGCAATAGGTACCAGACCAGCGGCATTCAAGACCGTCCGGTTTAGTGAAAAGATCTTAGAAAAGAGTGGGATCAGCGTTGAGTCCATCGACCTCGCAGAAATCATTGCGCAAGCGAAGGCGGTCCCTTCCTCTGACCTAACCTTAGTCCTCGAACAGATCAGCGCGTATATCCCGACAGATACAGTCCCTAGAGAGGCGTTGGAAAAGATGGCACAGCTTTCGGTGGTGCTGCGAAACTGGATAGCTCAAGAAGAATTGAATGCGATCGCCTTTCAGTGCTGGACGGCGATCGAGAGGCTATATGGCGTGGTGCCCTGCACTGTCATGAGCATGCTTTCCCAAAGCCTCATCCCAAGCGCATGTGAGACGGACGTGATGGGCGCGCTGTCGATGTATGCGCTCCAGCTCGCCGGTTCGGCTCCTGCTGCTTTGCTCGACTGGAACAACAATTATGGAGAAGAAGATAACAAAGGTATCGTCTTCCACTGCAGTAATGTGCCAAGTTGCTTCTTTGGTTCATGGCGAATGTCTTATCATGACATCATTTCTGGAACCGTGGGTAAAGAGAACACGTACGGCACGTGTGTAGGGCAGATGAGTCCCGGACCGGCAACCTTCTTCCGTATCTCCACTGATGATGCAACTGGTGGCATTGTTTCCTATGTCGCGGAGGGGCGATTCACAGACAACGAGATTTCCACGTTCGGGGGATATGGAGTTGTGGAGATTCCTGAATTCAGAAGCCTCTTGCGGCTCATCGCCTCGCGTGGGTTCGAGCACCATGTGGCGGTGACGAAGGCTCATGTTCAGAGCACTCTGGAACAAGCCGTCGGCAAGTACCTGGGTTGGGAGTTGTACTCCCATCCACTGAGAAAATAGTCTAATAGAATAGCAATGGCATGGATCCTGTTGGGATCCACCATGAGGATGCAGGGGACCAACTCAACAAGTGGTTTCGTATGATAAGCTGTGCCAAGCCTTTCCTGTCCGGCCTTCGGAAGAGGCTATCTCTCATCCTAACCGGGTAGGCATCCGACGGACCGATGCTCTTAGCCGATTTGAGTATCTGCAGGAGAAAGCCGTGTTCTTTTGCATTGACTCTTTAGCGGCATACCTGTTGTAGTGAAGGAATTAGTCTGATGAACGAGACAGCTCGAGAGCGAATTATGCAATATATCGAGAAAAAGGGATTCTCACGCCTCTTCCTCTACCGTCCGGAAGACCTGGCCTGGCTCACTGCTGGCGGGAACAGCACAGTGGTCGTCGGGGAAACCATCGCATGGGTCGAGGTCCGAAACAACGAGATCTGCGTTCACACCTCCCGTGTTGAAGCCTCACGTCTCCACGATGAGGAACGCGTGGAAGTCAAGATCGTGGAGCACCCATGGCATTACAGCGTCCCGATCCAACGCCCGAACGATCTCGAAGAGGACCTCACACCTCTGCGATTTGTCCTCTCCCAAGGGGAGCAGGAGAGGTTCCGTGGCCTCGGCAGAGACACCGCCGTGGCCCTGGGAAACGCCATGCGGGCCGCGCGGCCTGAATGGACTGAACGCTCCCTCGCCGGACACATTGCAGCATCGCTCTACGAGAGAGGGATCCAGCCTTTGGTGCTGCTCGCGGCAGGTGAAGAGCGTATCTTCAAGTACCGTCACCCTTTGCCCAAAGACAAGCCGTTGGGAAGGATAGCGATGGGCGTGGTCTGCGGCTGCCGCGACGGATTAGTAGCCAACCTCACACGAATCCGTGTTTGGAACAATCGAGAAGTCCATACCCTGCACGAGAAGGTCCTCAAGATCGAGGCGGTCGCTCTCAACGGTAGCGTTCCTGGAGCAGAGCTTGGAGAGATCGTAGAGGAGATCAGGAAAGGGTACGAGGATTGTGGCGTCCCGCAAGCGTTTGACGAGCACCATCAAGGGGGAATCGCCGGATACCGGCCACGTGAGGTGCTCGCCGTGCCTGGTGATACGACCCGGCTTGAGATCGGAATGTGCTTGGCATGGAATCCCTCGCTCCCCGGGGCGAAGTCGGAGGACACGTTCCTCCTCACGCGGCACGGTCTCGAGAACCTGACCACCGATCCAAACTGGCCGATGGTATCCGTGGATGGCCGTCTCCGGCCGGCTATCTTTGCGGGCTGAATACGAACACAAATGGATCCTCGAATCCCTGTGAGAAATCAAGCTGACCAAATACTCCGCCAATCGGATCACTGTAGGTCTGGCCCAGCTTGCCGGAGGACAGGCTGCCAGCTGGAATTTGCCGACGGCAGGGTCGATCATTGCCGCTATGCCAGTGCTGTTGTCCTACATTTTGATGGGACGCTACTTCATCCGTGGTCTTCTCGCTGGCTCGGTGAAAGGGTAGTGTGTACCAGTGTTGGTAGAGGCCTCACGATCAGCTCGGTCACTGGATCGCTCCCCGGGGCGAGGTCCTCGGCCGCCACAGAGAATCTGATTATCACCTACAGCGAGTATGATGGAGGTCCAGCATGACAACAAAGGGCAAGAGTATAACCTGGGGGATCATGGGAACGGCAAAGATCGCTGAAGAGCGCCTTGTTCCCGCATTCCATGAATCACGACTCGCCGATCTGATCGCAGTGGCAAGCAGAAACCGGGATCGTGCAAGAGATTTCGCACACAAGCACCGGATTTCCAAAGCATACGCCAACTACGATGCGCTGCTGGCGGACGATTCCATTGACGCGATCTACATTCCCCTTCCCAATCACCTCCATCGTGAGTGGGCGGTCCGCGCGATGGCTGCAGGCAAACACGTGCTATGCGAGAAGCCGCTTTCAACTAGTGTTGCAGATGGGATCGCGATGTTCGAGGAAAGCGAAACGAACGGTGTTCTCCTCATGGAGGGGTTCATGTACCGGTTCCATCCTCAGACAAGGCGAGTGAGAGCGCTCTTAGCAAACGGAACGATCGGCCGCCCGCGCCTGATCCGACTCACTCATTCGTTCCCGTTGCATCTCCGAAACAGGGACCAGGACTTCCGCTGGCGAGAGGAGACCGGTGGAGGGAGTCTGACCGATGTTGGCATCTACTGCATCGACACCATGAGGCACCTCTTCTCCGCCGATCCGATCCGCGTCTTTGCCACAAGCGCCTATCACCCCGATCACAGCGCTGAAGCAGAAACTGAGGCAATTATCATGTTCCCCGATGAGCAGGTAGCGGTATTCGACTCTAGCTTTCTTCTCGCAACGCGTAAAGAATACGAAGTGGTAGGAGATCAAGGGCGGATAACGGCTTTCAACAGCTACAATCCTGGGCGTGGGGTCAACGTAAGGATTGAGATTACCTCGCACGGGAGGACCAAGACGGAGAAGATTAGGGCGGAGAATGAGTACCGTCTGGAAGTGGACCATTTCTCAACCTGTATCCTCCAACACACCCAGCCGTACATCACTCGAGCTGACAGCATCGCCAACCTGCGCACGATCTGGGCGTTGAGGGAGTCGGCCCGCAATGGTATCCCTGTGGAGATGGGTCTTGCCGGTTAGTCGTACGTTGTTGGAAAATTACTTCGGCACAGGAGCCGAGCCGATCATCGCGCGGGCCCCGGGTCGGGTGAATCTCATCGGGGAACACACCGACTACAACGGAGGCTACGTGTTGCCCTTTGCCATCGACCGCTGTACGACGGTCTTTCTCCGTCCGCGCCGCGACTACACAGTGCGTGCCTGTGCGACGGCGTTCGACGAGACGGTCGAGTTCAAACTGCCACTTAGGAATCCGAAGAGGACGCGCGAATGGCCGGACTATCTCACCGGCATCCTGTTGGAACTCTCCCGCCGGAAGAAGCTTACGTTCGGCTTCGATGGGGTCATCACAAGCGATGTGCCTATCGGCGCTGGGCTGAGCAGCTCAGCTGCTCTTGAGATCGCTCTCTCCGTGGGATTGTGCCGTGTCTATCAGATCCAGATTGAAGACTTGGAGTTGGTCAGGCTATGCCAGCGCGTTGAGAACGAGTATGTGGGAACACATTGCGGGATCATGGACCAGCTCGTAAGTCTACTCGCTGCCGATCGCTTGGCACTTCTTCTCGACACCGATTCGCTGCGCTTCCGCAACGTACCACTGCCGCTCGAGGACACGAGCTTCCTGGTGGTGGACACCAACGTGCACCGGCTCCTCTCACACAGTGGCTACAATGACCGTCGCCGGGAATGCGAAGCGGCGCTCGCTTTGTTGAAGGAAGCGTTTCCAGACCGCAAGATCCGGACTCTGACCAGCGTTGAGAGGAACGGAGACACGTCGTGGGAGGGTATCCTCCCACCTGTGCTGCAGCGGCGAGTAGCCCACGTACTTTCGGAGAATGCGCGCGTCCTGCGCGCCACGGCTGCTTTGGAGAACGACGATATTCAAACACTGGGCGAATTGGTCTTTGCCTCTCACGCTTCTCTACGGGACCTGTTCGAAGTCAGTACCCCCGAGCTTGACTTCCTGGTCGACTGGGCTGGGAGAAACGGAGCGATCGGCGCTCGCCTGGTCGGCGGTGGCTTCGGTGGAGCAACACTCCACCTTGTATCCCCAGAACACGTTCCTGACTACGCGGATCGAATCCGCTATGCCTACAAGGAGCGCTTCGAAAAAGAGCCCTCGGTGCTCACGGTGCACCCGGGGCCGGGTGGCAAGTCTATGAACGCCTGATTGTCGCAGCAACCGTTCCGTCAACGCAGGGGATGTTCGGGCCTGATCGAACTTCGGTATAATGACGCACAGGATATACCTGGGTTTTCGCTGTTTGTAGTGGGGCAACAAACTCCTGGCAGCAAAGGATGGAGCACCTTTCTTCCCTTCTCTCGCCCGTTCGTTGCGTTCGCTCAAGTCACAACAGTATAACTACCCCACAATCGTCAAGCGCTACTACCTGCACGCAGTTTCCTTTCTTCTTTCTTTCTCGTTGTTCTTTGCGCCCGTCCGGAAGACCACAGAGGTGGACAGGTCGGCGCCTTTGCGAGAGGTGGTCTTTCCCGTAAGCTTCAGCTAGTCAGTCGAAACAACGAGACCCTCATAAAGGAGGCCGATTCTCGATGCCGGGCCACACATTCCTTAAGCTGATCGACACACACGCCCATCTCGACTCGTCCGATTACGACCGCGAACGCGCGCTTGTGATCACACGCGCGTTCGCCGCAGAGATCGGCGTGGTCACGGTGGGAGCGGACATCGAATCGAGCGCCGCAGCGGTTGCCCTCGCCAAGCGACACCGATACATCTGGGCCGCGATCGGCGTCCACCCGCACGACGCAAAGACGCTCTCTCCATCCGTGATGACGCGGCTGCGGACGCTTGCGGAACAGGAACCGGTGGTGGCGATCGGTGAGATCGGCCTCGATTACTACCGCGACCTCTCCCCACGCAGCGTGCAGAGGCAGGCGTTCGTCGATCAAATCGAGTTGGCCAGCGATCTCGATCTGCCGGTGATCGTCCATGACCGTCAGTCGACCAAGGACATGCTCGCTATTGTGAAGAAGACCCGACCGCGGCGGGGAGTGATCCACTCGTTTCTCGGCGATCACGCGCTGGCATACAAGTTCATCGACCTTGGTTTGTATCTGGGAATCGGCGGACCGCTCACCTTCCACAAGAATGCAACCCTCCGTAAAACAGTGGCTGCCGTACCGCTCGATCGGATCCTCATCGAGACCGATTGTCCCTATCTCACCCCGGTTCCGCATCGGGGAAAACGAAACGAACCCGCTTACGTGCGGTACGTAGCCGATGAGATAGCGCGCCTCAAGAAGATCCCCTTCGAGCAGGTCGCACAGACTACCACGCAGAACGCCCGCTCCCTCTTCTCACTTCGGGTAGGAGGGTAGGCAGACCTTGTTCTACGAGCTGCACCAGCTCTTCCTCACCGCCGGCACGGTTCATGCGTGTGGGAATCTCTTTTCTCTTCACAATCCCACCCGCCATCTGTGGGAATAGACGTTCAGGCGATCGACTCGCACAAATCCGCATAAGCATACTTTCAGTCGTTTTGCCAGCCGCACGGCGTCGATCGTCGGTGCAGAGATCGCTCCGACGATCGGTATCCCGCTCCGCCCAATCTTGGCGAGCATCCGCGTGGAAACACGGGAAGAGAGGATGATGAACGAGTTTTCCAAGGAGATTCTACGAAGTACAGCATCTCCAATGACCTTCTCCAGAGCACAAGACCGGCTGATGTCCTCGACGAAGCCAGCAAGACCAGACCGGTCTCCGATCGCCATCGCGTGTGTTCCCCCTGTGGTCTTGAACAGCTTTGCCCGTTCTGTCACCTCGCTGGTCACAGTGAGTAATCGCTCGACATCAACTGTAAAGCTGCTTCTCTGGGGAGTAAGAGGTACGGGCTGAGAGGGAGCGGAGGCGGCGAGTTCAATGGAGAATGTACCGTCGTCCTCCCGTAGCTCGCGAATGTCCTCAATATGCGCAATGTAACCCTCGGACAACAGGAACCCGAGGACCCATTCATAGAGGCAGCTAGGGGAACATGTTGTCCTAAGGAGGATCTTGCCGTTAAGCTCGATCATTACGTCCTTCTCGACGACAAGTACGTCCTCGACAAGTTCGACCTGCCCTCGTTCTACCCTTCGCATCATTGCCCTTTCGGTCGTTTGCAAACAGAACCTCCCTAACTCTTCAAACAACGTCTACCCCGCCAAGTATCCAAGGGAGTGGAGAACAGCTAAAGATTCATTCAGATCAAGGACACTAGCGACTACCCCATCTTTCTCTCTTGCTGTGTCGCGATCCCTGCCAGAAGCCCTTATCTTCCCAACGCGGATAACGGCGTTCCCCTTATGCCGCGCGTTCGAGCCGACACGCGGCGACCTTCAGCTCGGGGATCTTCGCCTGGGGATCAAGGGCGTCGTTGGTTAGTCGGTTCGCCGCCGCCTCCGCGAAGTGAAACGGAATAAAGATCGAACCCTCGGCCACCCGTTCAGTTGCCCTTGCCTTAGTG
>CAZBSW010000016.1:0-13898 GCA_964494835.1 uncultured Thermotogae bacterium | reverse complement strand
GTTCACGTTTGCCGAGGACTGGAAAGCATGCGACAAGACGCTTACCGGCCCAGCCCCTGGTATGACCGGCCCTTATGTGGGGTTCGCCTTGACCTTCGGTGGAATCGGCTCGGGTAAGACCGATGAAGTAACGCAGGAATCGGTAGAGGAGCTTCTCGGTGAGCACGAATTCGACGACCGCGCCGTCTGCGCCGCAATAAAGGCATTCTATGAGGTGCACTGCGGCGGAGAGATCACGGTACAAACCGAGGCGACGGCTAACGCTACGCTGGTCACTGACGCACTTTCTGCCATGAGCCACGGTGATGTCGACAGCCTCAGCCCTCTCCTCTCCGTAGACGTCTCCTGGGTATCGCCACCCGAGCTTCTCCCCTGGAGCGGAACATGGGTAGGGAAGGAGACGTTTCTTGCCAACTTGCGTGATGCCGCCGTATCTGTACCGGACATGGAGGTCGATCACGTCTTTACCGCGGATGACAGCGTGTGTGTACAGTGGCATCTGCCTGTAAACGAAGAGAGGACCGCGGTTGTATACGGGATGACCTTCTGCCGCATCGTAGACGGAGAAATCGTATCCGGACGCGACTACAGCAATTGATCGAATACAGGCTGGGAATCAAATCCCGTCTCTTGGCAACGGGCGGTGGCACCACGGGTCACCGCCCGTTACCTCGCTACTCGGTACGACTTGTGACTTCTACCAAATGATAGCCAAACTGTGTCGCCACCGGCCCGTGCACCTCACCAACAGCCTCATTAAACACGACCCGATCGAACTCAGGGACCATCTGACCGGGTGAGAACTCGCCCAGGTCGCCGCCGGATTGTCCCGATGGGCACTTCGAGTACTCTGCGGCCAGTGCCGCAAAGTCTGCCCCATTCTCAATCTGCCTCTTCAGTTCCTCGCATTCCTGTTGTGAATCAACCAATATGTGACGTGCCCGTGCTTTCATTACCGATTCCTCCGAGTGTATTGAGATTGGTCTGTTGCCCCAGATGTTAACCCACACGCACCCTGACATCATCTACCTCAGCGGTCGGAATACCGACGTTCGAGGTCGAGCAGGTATCGCTTGCGCCACAATCCGCCGCCGTAGCCGACAAGCTTGCCGTTCTTCCCGATCACTCGATGGCACGGGATGATGATCGCGATTCGGTTATCGCCATTGGCGCGCGCCACCGCCCGCACCGCGCTTGGTGCACCGATATGCTCGGCCTGTTCTTGATACGAGCGCGTTGTTCCGTATGGAATCGTGCGTAACTCACGCCAGACGCGTTCTTGAAACGGTGTTCCGGCAAGGACGAGCGGAAGATCGAATTCCCTTCTTGTCCCATTGAAGTACTCCGCTAGCTGCGAATCGAGCACGGAGAAGTGCGAATTTACGCCGGGAAGGACCTCTGCTCGCAGGTGTTTTCGTATGCGCGACAACTGAGTCTCGATCATCCTTCGATCGACGAACTCGAGAAGGCATATCCCTTCATCGATCGCGCCAGCGATCATTGGTCCTAGTGGTGTGAGAATACGGGTAACCGTCACCAACCGCTCAGACCGGCTCTGCTGAGGAGTGAGGCCCGTCTTCTTGGTGAACGATTCGGAGAAGCCACTCAAGGAACCGTAGCCAGTTGCAAATGCCGCAGACGCGACGTCATCGCCGTGGCGAATGCGGCCGAACGCCTGCGTGAGCCGCATCGCACGATGATAGGCATGAAACGTCATGCCGTGATGCTTCTGGAACCAACGCCGGACACGAGCCGGATCGATTCCGCGACCGGCCAGATCACGATCGGTGATCCTTCGTTCCGGATGTGCTTGCACCTCGTCTGTAAGCCCCTGCAGCCAAGCGGGATCTTCTCCCGGAACACCCAGGGGGTTGCACAATCGGCACGGTCGATACCCGTGGAGGATCGCCTCACGCGCGGTGGCAAAAAACTCCACATTCTCCGGTTGCGGCTTGCGTGCGTGACAAGTCGGACGACAGAAGATTCCGGTCGTCTTCACTGCCGCCACGAATATCCCATCAAACCGGCTATCCTTCTCCAAGAGCGCTCGGTAGAGCACGCCAGCGTCGGGTAATGAGCGCATCATCGTCTGCTTCTCCTTTCTCATCACGAGATCACAATGACCACAGATCACGGCCTCAGTGTATGGTCAGGCTGACGTACTCACAACCGGAAATCGGACAAGCATATGGAAAGCAATACGACGCCCTTTGTCATCGAGAAAAGGCGCCGGAAGTCGGGCACCCCCCGAAGTTCCCTCTCCCCGGGGGATTGCCTTCACTAGCGCTTGATAAACACCGTCCCCCTACCCGTGAACGTGTTTGTCCCCTTTCCGGCGACGATGATGTAGATATACGCCCCATTCGCAAGCCTCGCGCCGTCGTCGCTTCGTCCGTCCCAGGAGAGCAAGCGCGCGTTCTCGTCTTCGCCCCGCCACACGCAATGCCCGGACAGATCGTAGACCGCGACCGACAGGCTCGCTGCCAGTCCTGTCCCAATATAGGAGAAAGAGACTTCGTCCGAGAACGGACTCGGTCCGGCATAGAACCGATCTACAGTCAGCCCCGCCGAGGTGATGACGGCCGTGTCCGAACTTGTGTCGCTCGGGTCGCTCGGGTCGGTGTACGTCGCGGTGATCGTCTCTCCCTCCGCACAATCGAGATAGATGGCGGCAGTGATGAACGTGCCGGCTTCACTCCCGGAGAGCGGAGAAAGGTTGTATGAGGTATCAGCGATCGTAACCGCGTCAGGGATCGTGCCTGCTCCAGCCAGGGATGAATCGAACACCCTAACGTAGATCGGATCTCCGGCAACATACGCGTCGACATCGTTGCCATCCGCGTCAACGAACGACGTACTCGATCCTTGCGCTGGCGCCGCCCCACCGATATCGACGTTGATTGAGATCCACGCATTATCGGAGTGGTTCGACGGATCTTGGTAGACGGCGAGCAGCGTGTCCCCGGGCAGTACGCCAAGGCTGGGGGCGCAGCTGTACTGGCTTGCCAGATCGATGCACGTGACACTGACGAAATCACCCGTCCCTACACCTGTCTCCAATAGATCGAAAGCGGCGAATCGGCCGTTCCTCGGATTGAGCACATACAGCTTCGGCCATTGCTGGCTCTCATCGCTGGAAAACACGTTCGTGTCCCCCAGCAAGTCATTCACCGGGTGAACTTCTTCATCGGTGTATCCGCACGAGGCATGATTCTCCGCATAGTTCCACGGAGCGAACGGGAGGTTTTGCGCCCCGTCCCAATACGCCGAGATCCTCTCACGCCGGTATTGATCCTCGTCTTGATCCTTGTCCACAACCTCGACGAATACACAATCCGAGTTGGCGTATTCGCTCAGCCTGTCTCCTTGGCGATCGAGGAAGTACATCGCTGTCTCACCATCGCCACCCAGCACCTGTGTGTCAGCGATGTGCATCACGGCGAACGATACGTCATTTGCCACGCGATCACTCAGGATCGTCGGGGGAAAGGAGGTCGTTTTGTTACTGTCCCCCAGCTCCGACATCGCCTTGCCCGTATAAGTGACGTCATTGTAGCGGGCATAAACGGTGTCTTCGTTGAAGCCCTCTAGACGCCAGTTGTCCATGCGCAGTCTGTATCCACCTTTGCCGCCGATGTCGCTGTTTCCTAGGGCGTTCCAGACCGAACCGAGTTCCATACCAACGTTGGTAAAGAATACGGACGAGTTGCTTGATAGCTCATCGAGGATCAGCCACTCGACGTCGTCCACTTCGTGCGGATCGCACACATGTACGACGACTTGTTCCGGACAGCACGCGTCCGTGTTCGCATTGGAGTCGATCACCTGCACGTAGACCGGGTCATTCCCGAGCCAAAACTCCGTCTTGCCGGCGCGTGCTTCGTCGGTGAAGCTGGTCACGCTGTGCTCGTGCGCGCCGATATAGGCAGTAGCAAGAGCGACGTCGTCTTGGTCGTTGGGGTCAACATAGTACGCAGCCAGCACGTCATGCACCCGTAACTCGGTAAACCCGAGGTCCGTCAGGATGCTGTTGATCGAAAACTGGAACACGCCGGTGTTCGCTCCTATCTCCTCCGCATAGAACATGATGCGTGTGATCCCACTTGCACTCGCCGTATTGAACGACGTTACATTGTTATCGGCGGCCGTCGGGTACTCTATGTAATATGTGCCCTGAGCGTTCGGCTGACTGCTCCCCAGATTGATGTGGTTCTTGCTGTCGTAAATGTTGTACCACTCGAGCGGATCCGGGCTGACATCTCCGTTGATATTCACGACACCCCCATAGCGCTTCAAGGCACAGAAGTTGTTGGCGCTGTCTGTCTTCACCGGGTTCCACGAACCCGGATTGACGATGATGAACACCGGCACATACTCCACCGCATCGCAGTTCAGGTTTTCATCTGGGTCAACAACGGTCACCGCCGCAGCGGCGTTGCCGTCTGGATAGATCTCCTTGTTCCACGAGATCTGCGAGCGAGTATCGATGATCTTCGCCTGCGCCAGTGCCACATCGCTGCGATCGTCCGGATCGACATACAGACCGACAAGGGTGTCTAAGTTGCTGAATCGACCCAACACATAGTCGGACCCGCCAGAACCGCTGTTGTCGCCGGGGAGATACGCGCTTCCCGGTGGAGTCTCTTTGCCCGTATCCGTCGCCAACACGAAGGACTCCTTAACATCTACCCACACACGGTCATCGCCGGTGCCGTCTCCGGTGCTGTCGGCGTACAGGTAATTGCCCCACTCAAAGTCGGTCGGTGTCACAGCGCCTGGACTGTTCCCATTGTACGGGCCGGCGATATGCGCCGACTGCCGTGCATCGTTCTTGAAGGCAACGCGAGTGCCGATTGTGAATGGCCTACTGCTAACGAACAGGCCGGTCGAAGCGGCTGTCTCTTCCAGGAAATCGGCGCCGGTCCACCCAGCCGTAGGTCCGGGGGAATGCCCTTTGTACGGGATGTAGTCGTCATCTCCGAACTTCTTGCCCCCTTCGTCCCCGTTCTTATCCTTGTAGCTCTTCCATACGATGTGCGCGCCGGTCTTGGCATCCATCACCTTCACATCGGTCCATACCTTGTCTCGCGTATCGCAATCGACGTCCTCATCGGGATCGTAGACACAGAGCCACACCTGGCTTCCTTCCTGAACACTCGTAATTTTGTTTTCTCCGTTCTTGTCGCTTGCGAAGTACAACGATGCATCACTGGCCCAGCCAGCGAGTGCGAATGTGAACAGAAGCACGAGTTCGACTACGCCCGCCGCGAGCAGTTTCGTCCACCTCATGGTATTCTCCTTGTCAACACCCGATCGACCGCTCTTGAGTCTCTTTCGATCGTCTTTTCCCGCCCCACCTGGGAAAGGTCACGCAGCATGAGTAGGCGATCGCGCCAAAAATCCATGCCCAACAAAACGGCGATCAACACCGGCGCCACTTGCCACACAATCCTCAGGAAGATCTGAGCCCAATCGAGGATTGGGCGACCACTGGCACTGACGTGGCGCAATCCGATCGCCGCATACGTCATCTCCACCGAACCTACGATATACACAACGTGTGTTAGGAACATGAGACCGATGCCGAACAGGGTTCGCCGCATGCGCCGCAACAACCCCGGGCCGGGAATGGCAAAGAGAAGCGCAATCAACGGAACGAGCCCGAAATAGATGTACGGATCGAAGTAACTGAAGTCCTCAAGTGCACCGGTATCGCGTCGGCGTTCGATCCACAACTCGTCTCCCCTCGCCTGCAGAGAGGTGACATTATCCCTCTCCACAACGCGAACCGCCGAGCCTGCAACGGATACAACGAGTTTGTTGTAGCCGGGCATCATGTATCCCCAAGCAATGGCAAGCAGGGCAAACACGATCAGGAAACAGACGATGAACCGCGTGAATACAAATCGCTGCTCCTCGCTACGCCTTACGCGCAACATTGGTCACCTTCCTTGCCCACGCCAACCACAGGAAAAGGGCGAATACGATCACAAGCGATTGCCAGATGAGGAGATGGGCACGATCGAACAGCCATGGTAGATGCACGCCGATATAGAACAGACTAACCAGACGTATGATGTTGATCACGAATATACCCGATATCCCCACTCCAATGCCGATTGCCTTGGCAATCAATCCGGTAGGATACGCCAGTACAGCAACGGTGAACACGGCGGACGTAAACAGTCCGGTGCAGGCGGTAACCACTGACAGAGCGAATCGATCGGAGGCAATCGTGTTGCCTACCACATGTGTCCCGCCGCCGAGTGCGTTTATTACCAGGCTGGAGATTCCGGCAAGAATGCTTTGGAGGGCGCGCATCGCGCCATCTCTTCCCATGAGAAGTGAGATTCCGAGGGAAACGGCCGCAAGCAGCAGCGCGAACAGAGATATCCTCACGATCTCTCTCTGGTAGTTTCCAAGACGAAGACCGTGCTCACGCAAGTTGTCCCGCCATCTTTGGAGACGCTTCATCGCAAACGACTCTCCTTCCTATCCCATAACGCGGCGGCGGATGATCATGACGGCGAATGAACTACTGATCAACAGCCCCAGTAGGATCTGCGCCCACTCCGAAAGCGTGGGGGCGTCGATAGTCCCGACTACGGCAGGATCGGTGGGTACACTGACGACCAGGCATGTCGGATCATCATCAACCGGTGTATCCGGATCGTCGGTCGGTTCATCGGCATCGTTCGTCCCGTTTCCATCGCTATCCCAGTACACATGCCCTTGGTTGCAGATCTCTTGACCGTCCTCTGCGTCCGAATCGATATTGGCCGCAATTGTGATCGTGACCGTCCCACCGGATGGAATCGACCCATTCCAGCGTACCGTGTCCCCATCCAACGCTATCGACCCCGCACTTGCACTTACCGCACCGGTGGCGGTGACGCCTGCGGGGAGGGAATCGATAAACTCATCACCGGGATTGTCCGCCTGATCGGCGCAGCCGTCATTGCGAATGACGATCGTGTAGTCGACCGTGTCATCCGGCTTGACATCACCGCCGTTTACATCGCTGTAAGTCTTCGTCGACTCGATCAGCGGCGCGTACGGGTTGATCGTGGCTGTGTACGGCATCTCATACTGATTGTTCGTCTCATCCAGTTCCGCGACATCATTGTTAGGATCGACCCACGCGAGAATCGTGTGAGTTCCCAGGGAAACCCCGGTCGTATCCCACATAAACTGATGCGTCACATGCTCGCAGCCATCGAGACCGGCGACATACAGCGTATCTATCAGATGGGCCGAATCGTATTGATCGTAGTAGACGTTGAGGTAAAACGCCGAGGATGCGCCACAACTCATGTTATCCACTGTCACCGTTATCATGATCGTCCCGCCCTGGCAGACCGGCGAAGTCACCGCCTGGACGGAATCGCCGTTTTCAAGTTCGGTTCCGGACGGGGGAAACCAGAGCTCTGCATTCTTTTCGCAATCCTCCGCCGTTGCCGCGGTGACCGATAGGACCAGCAGGATGATGAAGACGGATGCTCCCACAGCCAATCCGGCTGGGTTCGCGTGCGTTCTTATCTTGTGGAGCATCTTGAAACCTCCTCCGGGATCGATACTCATGAACGACAAGAGATTAGTCGAAGCGGCCAAGCCCTGAAATGACGCGCGTTATGTGGAAAGTAATACTTATCACACCGGCAATTGGCGGCGGTGTCACACCGGTATGTGACGTATGTCACACTTAAGCGCTCAGACATTGGTAATACGTACAATCAGGGTATTCCGATCGCTTTTGTTTGCGTGATACTCCGCTACACGAATCCCCTACCGAGCGCCTATCCGGGCCATACTGGCATCTGATAGGGATGCCACCGCCGCAAACGGTCTGGAGACATGCATGCTTGTTGCTATAATCTTGTCTCAGTAAGAAACAAATCTGCCTGTTGAAAACTTCGGCCGCGAATCCAGCAGTAGGAGGTAGTCAGTCCAATGCTTGTACGCTGCGCATGGGTCGGGGGCGATCCCAGCTATGTCTCATATCATGACAATGAATGGGGAGTACCGGTACACGACGATCGGGTTCTGTTCGAGTTTCTCATTCTCGAGGGGGCGCAGGCGGGGCTGAGTTGGTCGACGATTCTCAACAAGCGAGACCAATACCGCGCGGCGTTCGCCCGGCTCGACCCCGCGATCGTAGCAACTTACGATGAAACAACGATCGAAAGGCTACTCCAGGATCCGGGCATTGTCCGTAACCGCCGCAAGGTGGAGGCGGCAATCGGAAACGCGCGTGCCTTCCTCGCCATCAGAAAGGAATTCGGAAGCTTCGCTCGCTACATCTGGCGCTTCGTCGACGGAAGGCCGATTCAGAACGAGTGGAAGTCACTTGTCGACATTCCGGCACAGACGCCGGAATCGCGTGTGATGAGCAAGGATCTGAAGAAACGTGGGTTCAAGTTTGTCGGACCGACGATCTGCTACGCGTTCATGCAGGCAGTGGGATTGGTGAATGACCACACCATCGATTGCTTCCGTCATCGCGAACTGGCTTGATCAGTTGCAGCACCGCCATGCGGCTACTGCATTGGGGCTCTCATCCGCAAAGCGCGCCTCTCGGCGGATACGGGCATTGCGTATGGTATCCTCGCTTTTGCGGTGATGTTGCTCTGCAACGTGTTTCCCCGTCAGTATTCCGGCCGGAGGCCAAACTCGGCCGACTCCACCCACTCCTTCGGCCGGTTGAAGTACTCACTCAATGAACTCACTATCAGATAATGCCCCTGCTCCTGCTCCGCCAGCTGGGAAAAGAGTGCCCGTGCCGCATCGTCGTCGACCTTGTCCGTCTGCGCACGGTAGAACGTCTCCGTCTCTTGTTCTATTACCATCGCTTTCTGCAGGATCGCATGCATGGACGCGTCGGTGGATATCGAATCGCTGCCCGCTTTCACCGCGCCTTCAACAAGCCCGCGTACCTGTTTCAGTAGAGAAGAGCCTTCGATCGCCGCATAAGGGCCGCCCTGCATCCGTCTGAGGGCGGCGGCATGTCTTGCTTCTTCCGCCGCGAGGAGTTCGAGGATCTTGCGTGCGCTCTCGTCTCGCACCCGTCCGCGTGCTTCCTCGTAATAGGCGCGTGATCGCTCCTCCAACGTGATCGCATCGTCCACTATCGTCATCGCCCCTCCTTTGAACCGTCCTTTTCGCAAACGGCTGCCTGAACTGTGGCCCATTGTCGGGCAAATCTGGTCCAAATGGCAATCGTCAATCGCTTCTGAATCGACCTGTTCCTGAGGATAGACCTGTTCTCGCTCTGTCCTTCCACAGGAAGGTGTCTATCACTCTTCCATCGCGACGAGGTCCTCCATACCGCCGCATCCACCAATGTAGCGCGGACCCACCTTCCGGTAGAAGGGAAGCTCACATCGATCGCTGAAGCAGGAGCTATCGGTGCTTACACCGTAGATGGTCGGGGTTCGTCCACCGTCTTCCAACGTCTGTGCTACATAGTAGTCCGGGCGGATGAAGTGTCCCCACTGCAATGCCGCCGCACGTAGCTGATCGACCGTATACCCTTTTTCGGTTATGAGATAAGCACAGAGTCCCCATACGCTACGCGAGAGATTACACACACAGCAACAGGTACTCATCGGATAATCATCACAACATGGGGCAGGAAGCGAGACGAGCGCCTTGTTTCTCATCGCGCGTTCGGCTGCCGTCAGGTCGATCGTGTTATACCAGTCGATGAACATCTGTGTATTGTCAAACGAGAGGGGTATTCCATAGGCGGTATCCGTTCCCGCCACCGGCACGATTCGCTTCCAGATCGCTTCGGCCGGCGTAGCGGCCTGTGTGGCCGAGGCAACATCCTCATCGTTGCCGCAGCCGACGATGAATACAATCGGAATCAGAACTCCTACCAGAAACATGACTCGCTTCATCGATTTCCTCCTAACTGTTTGCTTGCGCCGAGATTCAAGCGACGCAAGCGATTTGCGTTTGTAACCACATTGATCGAAGAGACCGCCATCGCCGCTTCAGCGATGAGCGGATGGAGCAGGCCGAGAAGGGCGAGCGGAATCGCCACTACGTTGTAGAAGAAAGCCCAGAACAGATTCTGGCGGATTACGCGAAATGTAGCGCGTGAAAGACGGACGGCCTTCACTACCGCCTGCAGATCGCCAGCAGCGATGGTGATATCCGCTGCTTCAATCGCCACATCTGTCCCGGTTCCAACGGCGATTCCGACACGAGCTGCCTTGAGGGCGGGGGCGTCGTTGATACCATCCCCCACCATCGCCACTGTTTCCCCCTCAGCCTGCAGCCGTTCGATCGCAACAACTTTATCCTTCGGCAGCAGCCTGGCGATGACGCGTTTAATACCTACCGAACGCGCGATCGCGGTGGCCGTCTCTTCGTTGTCACCGGTGAGAATCACCGGGGTGAGGCCAAGCGCGCTAAGCGCGGCGACTGCCTTCGCCGCACCCGGCTTTACCCGATCGGCAACCGCGATTGCCCCGATTACACCCTGCCCGACAACGCCAACGAGGAGAACGGTCTTTGCTTCAGCCTCTAGCCGCCGCAGTGCAGCCGTTCCTTTGTCGACGGAAAGTCCCGCCTGGGAAAGAAACGTGGCAGTACCTATTACGACAGTCTTTCCGTCGACTCTCCCTCTCACCCCGTTTCCAGCGGCTGCGGTGAACTCTTCAACAGGGAGGACCCCGACTCCGCGCGCATGTGCTTCGTCGACGACCGCTTTCCCCAGCGGATGCTCCGATCCCGCCTCGACGCTTGCGGCGACGCGGAGCAAGCCTTCTACACTTGTGTCATATGGGACAACGTCCGTTACCCCAGGCCGCCCTTCGGTGATCGTGGCGGTCTTGTCGAATGCGATCGTCGTGATCTCTTTCATCGCCTGTATTGCCTCTCCGTTACGAATGAGGATGCCGCTCTGCGCCCCGACGCCGCTTCCGACCATCAACGCGGTAGGGGTGGCAAGGCCAAGCGCACAAGGACAGGCGATGACGAGTACGGCAATCGCCGCGAACAGCGCCAATGACAGGGGTGAGAGCGTAGGATCCACCCACGGAAGGACGCCGCTCATCCTTTCAACCACCGTCGCCAGCTCTGATGGAAAGACAAGCCACGCGGTAAGGGTGAGGAACGCAATTCCGAGAACGATAGGAACGAAAAACCTGGTCACACGGTCGGCGAATGCCTGAATGGGAACTTTCGACCCCTGCGCCTCCGCGACCATGCGAATCACCTGCGCGAGGAATGTCTCTTCTCCGATATCGGTGGCACGTACGCGTAGCAGGCCTTCTCCATTCACCGTGGCTCCGACCACGCGTTCACCGACCGCGCGATGCACGGGCATCGACTCGCCTGTAACTATCGACTCATCGACATGGCTCTCCCCTTCCTCAATCACTCCATCGGTCGGGATCTTCTCCCCCGGACGTACGACCATCAGGTCGCCGACAGCAACATCCGTGATCGGGATCTCCACCGTACGGCCGTCGTGGATCACGCGCGCCGTCTTTGCTCCCAATGTAATGAGGCGTTTGATGGCACGCGATGCTCTTCCTTTCGCAAGTGCCTCGATATATCGGCCGGTCAGATGAAATGCCATGATCATCGCCGACACCCCGGCATAGTCGAGAATCAATGGAGCAACGCCGCTGTCGGCCGCAATTGCTACCAGTCCTGTCGAGTAGGAAACAAGCGTACCGAGCGCGATCAACGTGTCCATCGTCGGCGATAGGCGAAAGGCCGCCCTTGCTCCGGAGATTAGAGTGTCCCGGCCGGCAAGAAGCAACGCGGGCAGGGCGAGGACGACCATCCCAAGGTCGAACACAAGGCGATTCGGCCAGGCAATCCCAAGGAACATCTCCGGAATCATCCAGGCGACAATCGGAAGAACAAAGATCCACGCAAGAACCATGCGCCGCCTTGCCGTCGCAAGGTGTTTTGCATCACGCTCAGCCGGATCCTCGCGCGCGCTTGTGTGAAGCAATGGATGTGGATCGGCAATCCGGAATCCTGCCTCTTCCACCGCAGTACGAAGGTCATCGAGCGCGACAGGCCGGGAGAGGGAGACGGACGCCTCTTCCATAGCCAGGTTTACAGTAACTTTCTCTACCCCGGAGACTGCAGCCAACGCCTTCTCAACGGAATACACGCAGGAGGCGCAGTGCATTCCCTCGATTTCCAACCTGAGTTTCGTATCTTGTTTGTTCATCATTCACCGCCTGTCGTAGGCCTGCCAGTGCTATTGCATACAGCTCCGGCCTTCTACTCGCGGCCTTGACGCGCTCCGTTTCATATCAAGCCCACCCCGGGTGGGTTCATTCAAAGAATATCATATCCGCGGCATACAGTCAAGAACAACAATAATGTTAGAGAAAGGACTAATCTTGATCGATGAGAGACGACTATCACTGGCCCTCCCCAAGTGGGAAGGCAATGGATTCGGCGACTGCGTCAGCACAATCTCCGCTAAGTGCCGATCCTCGTCCTCGAAGTCGTAGGTGGAAGAGATCGAGACGCCACAATTCAGGCAGGAAACCGCTGTCGGTTCCTATCTGCCGTCCATGAACTGCCACTCGCTATAGTCACAGATGTGGCGATAGCCGATCTTTCGGTAGACGTGGTTTGAGATCGGATTCGTCGAATCGGCAAACAACGTACAGTATGCATAACCGGAATCGAGGAGATGCTGACTCAACGAAGCGACGCACGCACTCGCATATCCGTTCCGTCGGTATTCAGGCGGAGTGTAGACCAGTGTCACCGTTGCCCCGTGTGCCGTGGGGCGACTCGCTGCTGCCAGAGATACCGGCCGCCCGTCTTCCCAGACAAAGATCTCGCCCTGTTCGATTCGCCCGCGCGTAGCTTCCTGCACGTCCGGCATCGGATCCCTCGGCAACGCTTCCCGAAAGAAGGAGAGTGTCCATTGTGCAATCAGCGCTTGGTCATACACCACCGCTTTTCTGAACGAGCCGGAACACTCGCGCGGCGGGATCACTTCGATGAGTTGATAAACTCGGTGGAGCGCCCTTTGAGTCACAGGCGTACCGGTCAGCTTTCTCCAAACGTCAGCAAAGACAGCCGCGGTCGAGGACATCCCGATAACGCCGGGAACAGCCACATCATGCGAAACGAGTTCCCTTGCCAGGAAAGCCAGTACCTCTTCCGGGTGGATTGCCGGACAGTAGATGATGATGTTTCGTGGAGGTGTCATAATCACAGCAGCGATGACACCGCCGGAATGATCCACCGTAGCAAAGTATGGGGCGGGCTCGATCTCTTTTTCGGAGTTGGCCATTCTCATACAGAGCCCGAGCATGAGATTGTTCTCCGCCTCGCGCTCCTCAAGGAATGCCTGTGCCTTCCGCAAAAAATCACCCGCTTGCCGGTAGACGATAAGATCCATTTTCTCCTCCAAGACACCTTCCCAACGCGCGAGTCGACCCATATCTCTACTCTCTTCCGGGTCAGCTAACCGTAACTTACAGTAGACACGCGTCGGTTTCAATCCCCGGGCGCAAGGACGATTAAAACTGGACAACGAGCTACGATGAGCAAGCATTCATAAGTTAAGCTGAAGGACATGAAAAGACGCATAGCCGCGCTCGTCGCCATTATCGTGATCATCTTCCTCTCACTCGTCCTAGGCGGGGTATTCAGGCACCGTACGCCCGCACCACAACCCACGGTTGAGCAGCCGCAGGCACCGGCCATCGTCATCGCCTTCGACCCCGGACACGGCGGACGAGATCCGGGCGGAGTGGCGGGCGACATCCTGGAAAAGGATGTCAACCTTGAGATCGTTAACCGGCTGGCTGCATTGGTAGAAACACAATCCAGCCTGAGACCGGTACTTACAAGAACCGCCGATGTCACAGTGGACAATCTCGACCGTTTGCATACAGCAGAAG
>CAZBSW010000015.1:0-14047 GCA_964494835.1 uncultured Thermotogae bacterium | reverse complement strand
CTGCCACTCAGTTCCTTGCTTGGGGCATGATAGCTCTGAAGGCACCACACTATGTTTTTCTATGACGACTAGGAAGGGATACGTGTTGATAGCGTGCCCCTGCCCCCAACTCTGGATCGCTGAAAAGATAAGAAAACGATGGTTGCAGGCCTATGGCAAGGAAACCGAGCGAAGAAGCCATGCGCTGGTCATGGCCCCTTGTTCGTTTAGATCCAATGGTTAACGCAGACCCCGTGTGCACAGAACGGGGACTGACTCTTCTTGATGCTCCATTCTCATGAACCCATTCAGGTTATCGACCTTTGTCGTTGATAGACCATTTTCAGACGCCCTTGGGCCACGAAGACGATAGCCTATTCCACACAACATCGAAGCTTGATAAGGCTGAGGAAGTCGGTCGCAGAAATCTTCCGCCCAATGCGCCGGCTTGTGTTGACGGGCTGAGTCAGACTGGTTTGAGGATCGAATCGTTCATCGATGTGGATCAATACACATGCTGTGTGGAACGACTTCCGGTATAATCCTCTTCAGGACGACTCGGAGGTGAGAGACATGTTCAGGCGGGTCTTGGCTCTCGTCAGCCTGGTAATCCTAGTGACGATAACTTGCTTCGGGGGGCAGTTCCAGTTCTACCGTACCGACCGTACCGTGGCCATATTCATAAACGGCACAACAGAGACGTTCTCCGGCTTGTGGGTGAAATTCCCGACCACGGTGGCCCCCATCCAGACACTGGGGATCGGTGCGGACTTAACACTGATGTCCAATGAAGAAGGTGTTCTTCGCTTCATGGGTGCCATTCCGCCCCTCACAACATGGGAGATCGACTGGCCACTCGAGGGACCGGCGGTCTCGGATGCCGCGTGGATTCGGGCGGACGGGAGTGAGGTTCCCATCAACACGCACGCGCCGATCGCACAGATCCAGATGTCGTTCCCCTTATCATTTTGGCTTCCCTGCCCTGGTGGCAGGCAGATCCCGTACTTCCCCGTTGGGGTGGATTTCTCTGCCCAGGGATCATACGACCCTGACGAGGCTTCCCTCACAAGCTACGAGTGGGAGTGGAGCGACGGGTTTTGCGCAACGGGCCGCAAAGTGACACGTTGGTTCAACAAACCGGGCCGCTACTCGGTAACACTGACTGTGTGGGACATCCAAGGGTACTCCGATACAATTACCAAGACTTTTCGCATCCCGAAATGGAAGTGTTCGAGCCAACCGTAATCCGGTCCGCCAACTAGGGCCTCGTTCTGGATCTCAGGAAGGACGATCTTCGGATTGCACTGCTCGAAATGACTGGCCCTGATTTGTACGCACTACCAGCCTGGCATCCTCCCACAGCCGCGCCAATGGTACAGATCGCGCCACGGCTCGTGTCGTGCAACACAATCCCATCAAGGGACTGACTCTGGTTCCGCCACGACGAATGCTGCGCGGTGAATCGTTCACACAAGAATGGTTTCAGGATCTCGCTAATTAAAACAGCGCAGGGGAAAGTAGACATGCAGGGATAATCATAATCTTTGAGACGGCATCACTAGACCCAGTTTGAAGTAACAAGGTTGCCCCAATCACGGGGGAGAGGCAGTGAAGGGTGCCAGACTGTCCGCTGCAGGTAGCTAGTATCCACCTACTTGTTTTTCCAGACGAGTGGGTTAGCCGGAGGTCCAGACTTTCGAGCCTGCGTTCCCTCTTTCGCACGTCTCCAATGGCTCCTCCTGTGGTTACGACGCCCATCGGGGTAGAATCCGTTTCGCGGTTTTCTTGTTTGGCATGCTGTCCCATAATGTAGATAAGCAGCATTAGAACGGTACTTCAGCGTCTTGCATCGCTGAGATTCCCCATCGAGTATGCATCGGTTTTGCGGTGAAGACTTGGCAAACAGGCACTCTGATGCTATGCTGAGCATACTAATTCACTCGAGGGGGTACAGCGTGAACAAGACAGAGTTCGTAGAAAAGCTGGCCAAAGAAGCGGGGCTCACGAAGAAGGACGCGCGTAAGGCAGTCGAGGGTATGATCACCCTGGTCACGAAAGCGCTCTCCGCAAACGAGCCCGTACTGATCACCGGTTTCGGCAAATTCGAGGCAAGGACACGCAAGGCGTCCACCCGAACCAACCCACAGACCGGTCAGAAGATCAAAGTACCGACGAAGGTTGTCCCCGTCTTCAGAGCAGGGGAGACCCTGAAGAAGATCGTCGGAAAGAAGGCGAAGAAACGCTGAACTCCATCATGGCCGGGCGTTCTCTCGCGTTCGCCCGGCCACGATCCAGTGGCCGATCATGTGAAGGCCGATAGCGATCCATTTTAGCATCAAGGGTTCCTAAGAGAACTATCACTGACAACATACTTGCTGGTCGTACGAGGCTGGAGAAGTTGATGCATTGTTTTCAATGATCCCATGCTTTTGTCACGGCCCGTTCCCCAAGTTCATACGCTTCCTGGATCAGATCAGGATAGCGATCGATCTCCCCACATGTATCTACGCCGGGAACAAGCAATTCGTCCCAATATGCAGTCTCGTACACGTTAAAGAAGTACTGGACCGTCTTCCTCATTCCAGCAAAGTCCGTCTTCTGGCCGGCGGCGGCGCTTATCAGGATTCCCCGACGTCGGGAGCGACCGTTCGCGGTTCTCGGCAATGGTTGCCGAAGCAAGAACTTGCGTGCCCACTGACATTGGCCTCGATCGATAACTGCCTTCACCTGCGCAGGAAGACCGGCAAAATACACCGGTGACGCGAGCGTAATCACATCGGCTGCGATCAACTTGTCGTTTAAGCCCTGAAAATCGTCTGGGATAACGCATTTGCCGTCTTGGGTACAGACCTCACATGCGGCACATGCGGTCAACCCCAATTCGGAAATCACGATCTTCTCCGTATGACCTCCCGCCTGTTCCGCCCCTGCTAAGAAGGTATCGAGCAATCGTTCCGTATTCGCGCCCCGACGGGGACTCCCTGCCAATCCAATAACCGAGACCATGTCCTTCGCTTCTTTCATATCATCACCGTTTTACTCCATTCATACATCCAACGCCAGCGGTGCTTCGTGACCATTCACCTCCCATTCACTCTATCTACACAAAATGTTCATAGAACAGAGATAACATCGACTCATAAACATGGGGAATAAATGGGGGTGAACACATATGACCAAACTCACAGTCACGGACAAGCTGTCCATCTACATTCCACAAAAAAAGATGGCAGAGAAGCCCGTGGAACGCCTGATCAAGTTGAGTGAAAAAAAGGACCGCTCCATCAACTATCTGGTTGTCGACGCGATTCTCAATTACCTCAAACAGGAAGAGAACAGGAACTGATCGAGCAAGGTTCACCAACATAGGGAAGCGGGCGAGGAAGTAAGCTTACCCTTTATCCCCGCCCGCTCTCTTTCTATGTTATGGCACGCTGACCTTGAGTTAGCCGTGGCTTACCTTCCGACGAATGCCACCAGGCGGCCGATTCAGTCCGAACCAAGGTGGCGATTGAACCAACGAGCGATATGTCCAAGTCGCGCCACGCGGCGATCGGTACGTCCTCCGCGAGATAGGCCGTGCGGCTCCTCGGGGAATCGGACCATTTCTGTGGCTACTCCAAGCCGTTTCAAAGCGACGAACACTTGTTCCCCCTGCTCCATAGCACAGCGCAGGTCTTGCTCGCTGTGAATGACCAAAGTCGGTGTCTTTGCGTTTCCGATGTATCTGATGGGCGACTGTCGCCAGTAATTGTCCATGTCCTCCCACGGCGGGAGATCGCCGAACTCATACTGGAACGCCCAATTGAAGTCGCTCGAACCGTACATACTTATCAGGTTACTTACGCTGCGCTGGGTAACTGCAGCAGCGAATCGGTCGGTATGCCCGATGATCCAGTTCGTCATGTACCCACCGTAGCTCCCGCCGGTAACGCCCATTCGATCGGTGTCGATGTAGGAAAGCTTCTCGAAGTGATCGACCCATGCCATGACGTCGTCGTAGTCAACCGTCCCCCAGTTGTTCCATATCGCCCGAGAGTGAGCCTCACCGTACCCTTGACCCCCGCGAGGATTGCAGAAATAGACGACATACCCCTGTGCGGCGAGATAGTAGAACTCGTGCATGAAGAAGTTTCCATACTGCGTGCGTGGGCCGCCGTGAATCTCTAAGATAGATGGGTATCGCTTCGCTGGGTCGAACCCTGGTGGAGTAATTATCCATCCTTGGAGATCATTTCCCGCCGCGCTTTTGAACCACACCTCATCGATGTTTCCGAGATCGATCTCGGAGAGAAGACAATCGTTCACGCATGTGAGCTGATGTGCTTCGCCTGTTCCCATATCACGCAGGAAGACCTGCCCCGGGTCGCGCATATCAGCGTGGAAGTAGACAAGCTGTTGTTGGCTCCGATCGAAGCTGAATGCTCCAACAACACCCTTGCCAGCTACGACGTCGCTCACCGCCCCGTCAAGTGTGGCTTTCTTGAGAACGGTGTTCCCATGATGGGCAACCTGGAAGCAAATCTCGTCGCCACTCTTCGACCACGTGGGAGCGACCTGCGGGAGGCTCCCCATATCATTTATAGTGCCGGGAGATACATTGAAGTCGTGCGTGGCGGTGAGACAGCGGGCATCACTATTGCCGTCCGCCGGAACGACCCACAATCGTGTCTGTCGCCACTCCTCTTTCTTCCCTTCACGACCGTAGTATGCGATGTAGGAGCCATCAGGGGAGAAAGACGGCTTCGCCTTCGGTCCGACCGGCGTGGGGAGGCGCCGCATCTCACCACCAGTCGCCGGCATCACATACAGGTCAATGGCATCTGGATCAAGATCCGGGTCATCGCTGCGATTGGAACAGAACACAACCTCTTTCCCATCAGGAGACCAGGCGCCGTCCCATTCATCGAATAGGTCGCCGCTCGTGAGCGCCTGCTTCTCACCGGTATCTACGTCTACAATCAACAGATGCCGCCGTGCGAGCGGCAGGTATCCTATTCCATCTTCCTTGAAGAATACACGTGTTATATGGCGACAGACAACGCCCAGTTTCTTCTTCTCCTCGTCCTTCTCACGCGCGATCGCTTCCTCATCTTTGGCACGGTACTGCAGCAACAGGCGCGTACTATCGGGCGACCAGCTGGCAGCCTCGATCGATCCTTGAAGATCGGTAAGCCGATGCGCCTCGCCACCGTCAACGGGCAAGATGTACACCTGCGGCTGCGTCTCATCCTCGCGGTCGGACAAGAACGCGATCGAGCGACCATCGGGTGAGAAATAAGGATCGGTGTCGCGCTGTTTCCCATGAGTGACCTGATACGGCTTCCCTGCGGGAAGCGATACCAGCCATAGATGTGAGTACTTCTTCTCTGCCTTTTCCTCGACTCGCTGTTGGCAATAGACGGCGATATCACCATTGGGCGATATCTGCGGAGAAGAGACGAGTTCAAATAGGTAGAGGTCGTGCGCGGCTATCGGACGGCGCTTCTCATCTGGCATGCTACCTCCGGGGTTTTTGGTATGGTCTTTCCAACGACTGCGGACAAACGTGGCACTCGCCAACTATTCATTGTACAGCGAGACGCAACTCACTCCAATTCTGTCTTCCCGTCCCTGTGCTGTTGCCACACCCACAAGAGGTGAGGTATAGTGTTTGTGAGGTGGTAGCGATGAAACGAACGCTTATCACGACAGGTATCATCGTTATTCTGATGGCAACAGCAGCGGTGGCCCAATGTGACTGTGTGCAAGCCACAAACAGTACGCTCGCTTGTTACGAGGCGTTCTGGGTGGGCGATCCGATATCGTTCAGACTCGCTGTCCCTGCAGAGTACTTTTTCTCTTGTTCCACATGTGTAACGCCGCTCATCACCGGCTGGCGGGTGGAGACGGCAAGCGGCAGCGTTGTTACGCACACCGTTTTTTGCGATGCCCCGGTCGGACATTGGCTGCGGATGACCTGGAATCAGGAGGGGGCAAGCTATGAACAGGTGATGCCCGGCTACTATCGACTTGTAATCGAGACGACGAGCGCCGGCGAGATCGACACCTTCCTCAGGATCGTCTCTCAACCTTGCTGCTGTGGAATGACACCGCGGCTCTGTTCGATCCCCTGCATACATGATCCGGCCGACCCCTACATCGAGCTTATTCGCCCCAACGGCGGGTCTGCTTGTTGCGGATCTTTATCTATTCCACATTATCCCTACACCGCGTCTCCATAGCAGCCCGTGTCTATGTGCCGGGTGGGTATGGTATCAAGGTGAGCTGTTTCCCGTTTTGTCTGGTCACAGGCGGCATAACATGGTACCACACATAGCTACAATGGATCGAATCCATCAGGCACTTGTCTGAGACAAGGGGTGAGTAATCGTGAACGCTGACATGGGGAAGCTAGCAATAATCGCAGCAATTATGGGTGTACTGCTGCTCGGCGGGATTTATCTCAATCATCAACAGGCACCGGCACCGGCAACCCAACCAGTGACGGCGCCGGAACCGACCATCGTCCCGCAGCTCTCGCTGGAGATGCTTGGTCCAGTGTATTCGGAGAAGGCGGTATACGATGACGGTACTATCCACATCGCGTTCAAGCCCGCCATCAGCGACACCGGCGTGGTCACGAGCAGCCTTGGTTTCTGGCTCCATAACCTCTCAAGCGATGTAGTAACCGTCTTGTGGGATCGCTGCTCGTTGCAGCTCCCCTCTGGAAACACGGTAAACATCGTAAACGGTGCGGCTTTCAACGGCATCAGTGACAAGAGTGTAATCGCGATCCCTCCCGACGGTGACCTGTTCGAAACGGTGATTCCAAAAAGCGAAATCACACAGGATGCCGCAGGAAGCTCGATATCCACCGACATCCTCGACAAGGGGCCGTTCCAGTTCGTGCTCGCGCTCGAAGTCGGCGGAGATTGCACACCGCAGCAGATAGGATTATACACCTTCAGATTCGTCATCCGTTAGCAGCCGCCATCAGCAACTGAAATAAGAGCTTCTTACGGCTTCCCTACCTGCCGTATATGCAGGGTAACTACAAGTCCTTGGCGAAATGAAAATGATGTTTTCTCGCAGAGGCAAAGACCAGTCTACCGGCACAGACGGGAGCGTGTAAACTTGTGGTTCTTAGCTACTTTGGCGCCTTGAGCGAGTGTAACGAGCGGGCGAGAGAATAAAGCTCATATGTCTCGCGGAGACGCAGAGAGCGCTGAGAAAAACGACATAAACGCGGAGTTGGTGATGATTTCCAGAGGCCGGACAGAGGGACTACGGATTGTAATCAGTCTCTGACCTGTAGCCTTTGGCCCGTTGATTGGCGACTCCCGACTGAAGGCGCCTTGAGCAATGCGGGCGAGAGGCGGCGCGCCGATTTGTAGTTATGAGGTCGTTACCGACTCCAAACAGCGAAGAATCAGCGCGGAATAAACGCGACAAGCGCAGAGGCGACGAAACACGGCGGAGAGACGCTGAGAATCGTCGCATAATCGGAGAGGGAGAACGAGAGGATACGAAAGCCCGCATCCACCCCGAGATACGCGGTGACGACGGGAAGAATGTACCGCTGATCATTCCGCAAGACTTCGATCGAGCGTGTGAACGCACCGTCGAAGTTCTGATCCGTCAGCGCCAAGGCAAGCGCTTCCTCGCACTGAGACTTGAAGAACGCCTCTAGCTCACGGGCATCGGTCGATCGTCCCTCCATCTTTTCCACCGGGGTATATGCCGTTCCGTAGTGCACAATATCACCGGTCGTTACGATTGCCGTATCGGGCGCACGCAACGTGCAGAGGAGATCAGCAAGTTCTGTTGCATCGGTGAATGATCCGCTCACCGGCTCGCGTGTCATCCCCACATAAACCGCCGTCACCGGAATCGGGGGCATTGCGTGTAGCTGCGCATAGCGAACCAAGAGCGAGAAGAATGTGTCGAGCGAGAACTCGTGCTCCATGATCCCAACCTTGTCCACACGGACAAGGTTTGTGCCGTCGGCGTCGAACGGGTGCAGCGGGAGTTTGCCGAATGCGGTCTCAACTTTGAGGAGATCGGGGACAAATGCCCCCCGAAGCGAAGCCCACGCTCGCTGTCGCTCATTATTCGACCGACCCGTGTCCATCACCATCCGGTGGTAGTTGTCATACGGGGCGGGCAGGGCCGATGTATGCAACACACCTAAGGCGATCACACGCTTGACGCGAAGCCGATAAAGAGCGGCGATCACTCTCGCCTGCAGCGGCACAGCGTGGGCGGCCGATGTGTGCGGAAACGACATGATAGAGCCCTGTGCTATCAGCGCATCGATCGAATCATCGCCTTTCTCTACGGAGAGGCGATCATCGATCTCTCTCTGAATCGCAGGCGTCGCCAGTTCCTTGCGATAGTATCTCTTCCAGTCCATGCCCGCATTATACACTCATCGCCATGACAAACACCGCCTGCCCGCATAAACTAGACGTACGCACAACGAGAAGAAGACCAGCCCATCCGAATGCCTGATAGACGGACGATTTGCGCGGAGTTGATCGGCTCGATGAGGTTCAATTATTGCATTGGCGGAAGTAGTGCACACAAGGCAGAATACAGCGCGTGTCTATCCATAGCTTCGGAGGCCTTCGCCATCCGGGCGCCGTATCCTCAACAAGGCCATTGCAGACAAGATGCATCGCTACAAACGATGCGGTTATCAGTCCGTAATAAGAGACGCCTTGTCGGATCTACGAGAGAACTCTCATGATCAGCGTAAGATTAGGAATCACTCTTGTGCTCATAATGGTCGTATCGTTCTTGTGCAAGGCACAAGACGTATTCCCCGACTCTCATCTCGAACGTGCGGTTCGCGCAGCGATCGACAAGCCAACCGGCAAGATCACTGATTCCGACCTTCAATCGCTAACCTCACTCTTCGCTCCCGGCCAAGGGATCAGCGATCTTACCGGCCTCGAAAGATGCCGACACCTTCAGTACATCAATCTAGCCGATAACCATATCACCGATCTTGCCCCGCTCGCGCATGCGATCGAACTGCAGATCCTTCTACTTCCGGGAAACGAAATCACGGACGTGACACCGCTTGCCGGGCTTGACGACATGATTAAGCTCGACCTCGACTTCAATCGTGTACTCGACATCTCCCCTCTCGCTAAACTCACTCAGCTCCGCTGGTTGGGGCTGTGGGACTGCCGCGTGAGCCATATCAGTGCGGTCGCCAGCCTTACTAATCTCATCACCCTCGGCCTCGGGGGAAACCCGATCAAAGATATCACCCCTGTTGCGAAGTTGGTGAACCTGTACTGGCTTGGCCTTCCCAACACCGGCATCAGCGATTTACGACCGCTCTCGGATCTCACTGGTCTAATCAAACTCAGCCTGGGCGGGAACAAGATAGCAGACTTATCACCGCTTGCGAGACTCACGCAGTTGAGGGGGCTCGGCCTCAGCGACAACAGGATCACAGACCTATCACCGCTCGCCAAACTCTCACATCTTCAGCGACTTAGTCTGTGGGGGAATGCTATCTCGGACATCACGCCGCTTTCCAACCTTACCTATCTCGATCAATTGTGGCTCGACCAGAACGACATAACGGATATCAGCGCCTTATCCGGCCTCGATCAGCTGTCGGTGATTGGATTGGGAGAGAACAAGATAACAGACCTATCACCGCTACTTGCAAACGCGGGACTGGGAGCAGGGGATTCTATGACCCTCACCGGCAACCCGCTCGACCTCACCCCCGGTTCCGCAGCCGCGCAAGCTATTGAAGTACTCAAAGAACATGGCGTCAGCGTCGATTACTAGAAGCCCGAAGTAACTTGATGAGCTATATAAGCAGGCCGACTTTGCATAGCGTCGTCCCGTCCTATATGACGGGCGTGTTCCCCAGCTGGCGGTTCAGACAAAGCAGCACAGTCTGGCACACATGTTGCCCAATATGAATTCTCCCGTACCGCCCCCGCGGCCCGACTGCAACGCCATAAGAGGAGCGTTACCTCAGAGAAGGTGAACGACAGCGGCGACCAAAAACGGGAACCGACCCCGGCCGAGCAGCCCGGTGGCTAGTTAACGACCGTTACGTTACGTACAGCGGAATCGCTCAATCCCTGGCTGTCGGTGACCGTAAGGGTGACGACGTAGGTGTGGCTCGCAGCGGCGGAGGCATAGGTATGCGTAACGATAGCATCGGAAGTGAGGGTGAGCGTCTCACCGTCGCCGAAGTTCCACGCAAAGATCTTCAACGTATGTCCGGAAGGGGCGCGTGATCCCTGCGGATCGAACTCTACTTCGAAGAGCGACGGTACGCTCGGCAGGTCGGTCGACTCGTACACTTGTACGGGATCTCCCACCGTAAACTCCGCCGTCGGCCGTTCCGTTGGAACGGTGTCAGCCACCATAACGGTGATCGTAATCGATGTGCTCGCGGTCGCGCCATCATCGTCGGTCACAGTAAGGGTTACCGTGTAATTAGTAGTAACAACACTCGTAAACTCATGTGTCAGCGACTCGCCCGAGCCCGTGCTCCCGTCGCCGAAGTCCCAACCGTAGAGCACAATCTCGCCGTCGACATCCGAAGAGAGCGAAGCGTCGAACGTTACGGTAAGCGGAGAGTCGCCGTAGCTCGGGCTGACCGTGAACCGCGCCGTGGGTGCATTGTTCCCAGCGCCCGTCCCTGAGGCGGCGGGATGTACCTCAATCGTTTGAGTGGAGGTCCCCGTGGCTCCATCGTTGTCAGTAACGACAAGCGTCACGGTGAAGGTGTGCACACTGGCGGCGGTGAACGTGTGGCTCACCTCCGCGCCGCTATCGGTGTTGCCGTCCCCAAAATCCCACTGGTAGGTCATGATCGATCCATCCGGATCGTAGGAATCCTCAGCATCGAACGTGACTGTCAGTGGGGAGGTGCCGTTCAACACGGATGAAGCAAAGAGCGAGATCGGAGCACGGTTAAGAAGAAGGCAACTCGAGAGAAGAAGCGCTGCTGCAACCACTCCCACAGCCGCCAATATCCTGCGCATATTCCCCCTCCTCACGAGGCATCATGGGGGTGGAGGCGGCCTCATTCGGCCGCCTCCACCTCGAGATCGCTCGACAGGGCGCGTGTGTCGTTACGTTTTGTTCAGCGTGATCGTACGGGTAAGTGTCTTTCGCGCTCCTTGGTTGTCGATTACCTCCAGGCTTACAGTGAACGTCTTCTGTGCATCGTTCTCAATGTCGTAGTCGTGCCTGAACTCGGGACAGGAACCATCTCCCGGAGCGGTATCTGTTCTACTTTCTCCGTCACCGAAATCCCACACATATGAGATGATCCCCCAGGAGAAGCCGTCATTGCTTCCATTCCCTTCCTTATCGTAAGAGAGGTTCTTGTCACCCGACGTGTATGGATTCGTCTCGAAATTATTCGGTTTGACACTCGTCGAGCCATTCGGCAGGTCCGTATCGACGGTCGTTCTATCCTGATCCCACAGGTCACCAGTAGGGGCCTGCGAACGGAAGTAGATCGACGCGGTCTGCACATTATGGATCTCGATGTTCGCTACGCCCCAGGTAACATCATCTTCGCTCATCTCGAACCCGGCGACCGGTGTCATGTTCTTTACCTTCACCGTGCGCGAATAGCTATCGGTCTTTCCCAAGTCATCGATCACGGTCAGCGTGACGGTAAAGCTCTGGCTCGACTGCGAGGTGTAGAAGGTATGATCGACCACCTCATCGGTCGTCTTCGTCTGCGAGCTCTGATCGCCGAAGCTCCACACGTACGTAGTGATGGTGCGTCCTGCAGCCGCGTCCGAATCCGAGGGATCAAACCGGAAGCCGTGCGGCGCGATCTGCTCGCTGTCCGGGGTAACGTCGAAGTCGGCGGTCGGTGCATCCGACGGCGTTGCCGGTGTGCTCACGGTTACGGTGATATCCTTGGTCGCCGTGTCTTCGGTGTTGTCCGCGGCGATGATCCTGAGCACCACGTGGTATGTCCTAGTAGTTGCAGTGGAATAGGTATGTGTGGTTGTGATACCCGTTCCTGTGACACCATCGCCGAAGTCCCACGAATAGTAGGTGATTGCATGCCCGGCATAGGCCGACGCCGATGCATTGAACGTTACTGAGAGCGGCGAAGGACCAGTGAGCGGTGTTGCCGTGAAGCTCGCCGTCGGTCCGCTGCCCCCGGTTGTGCCGCCTCCGGTCGCTGCGGCAACAGTGATTATCTTTTGCGCCGTGGTACGCGCGCCATTATCGTCGGTGACAGCAAGCACAACCGTGAACGTACCGCTCGTCGTATAGACATGCGACACCGACTTGCCGCTGCCGCTTCCCCCGTCACCGAAGTCCCATTCGTACATCGTGATGATCCCGTCGGGATCGCTGGACAGGATCGCACTGAAGTTCACGGTCAGCGGCGCCGTTCCAGACAAGGCACTAGCGGTGAACGCTGCGATCGGCAACGTATTGAACGGCCAGCAGCCAGTCACCAGCACCAGCAGGGAAACAGCAACAGCAAGACCGGTAACGACTCGGATTATCCGCGCCTTGTCTTGCACGTTTATCACCTCGAGCCTCCTTATTTGCAATCACAGGACAAACCTGCTTCATCCATAACTTATGTACAGGAGATAGGCAAGTCAATAAGGCATGGACACTTCATCGACTCCCCCCTGTCCGAAAGATACGGGACAATGGCGCAGAATAGCCGATGAGCAATCGTAAGTCGTTAGTAGTGAATTGTGAATGGTGAACGGTAAGGTGTGAATCGTAAATGGTAGGTGCCAGGTTCGTAGAAAGCCCCAGCAGCCTCCTTTGTCCCAACAGGCACTCCTCCACGTTGAACTGAACGTAGACATTGTACCTGCCTTCGCCGGACAGGACCCGCGCCACAACGATTGTCCTGTTGCCTGCAAAAAAGAACCGAGCGGGAGAGGTATCCCTCTCCCGCTCGTCCGTCAAGCGGAAATCTAGAACCCGTGCTGCTACTCAGTCCCCGGCGCTGGTGTTTCAGTTCCGCCCAGGAGGCCACCTAGCGAGAACTCTGCCGAAAGGATGAGCGTGTTGCCGATCGCTTCGTTCATAACGTAGGCCGCGTCAACATAAAGACCAGCAACATTGATCCCGGCACCGGCGCTGAAGTAGTAGTTCTGGAAATTATCCGTAAGAACTACACCACCGCGCAGAGCCAGCTCATTAATGACCTTGAATTCTATACCGATATGGGCATCGCCCAGATTGGTGCCATCAAAGTCGATGTCCGACGCGAGAACCAGCTTGCCGTCGACAAAGCTCATCGCAATGCCGGCCTTGTACAGTGCGCTCACGCTGTCGGTGCTACCGGTGGTCCACGTGATGTTACTGTTGCCAAGGTCCAGTGCGGTCATGCCGATTGTGAACATATCGCCCAGCTTGACCAACAGGCCGAGGTCGAAACCAAAGCCAGAGGCCGAATCGGTGCCGTCGTCGGCCATATAGTACTTGACGTTGGCGCCGGCAAGGCCGATGTCCATGATGTTCGTCGCCAAGCTACCGACAATCGCCTGCTCGTTCCAGTTGAACAGGTCGCCCGGCGTACCGTCGGTGTCCGCCCCCTGGCCGGTGAGCGCATTGCGCTCCCAGCTGAGGCCGATCCCGATGTTAGCAAACGTCGTCACCGCACCTACATACTGGTGCGTAATACCGAAACCGAACAGGTCGGTCGACATACCGGTGACACGGGTGTCGTTCAACTGCGCCAGTCCGGCAGGATTCCAGCATGCTGCAGTAGCATCATCCGCTACGGCGACAAACGCGCCGCCCATGGCCAGCGCTCGCGCGCCAACACCGTTCTTGAAGGCGCTGAATGCGCCGACACCATCGGCCAAGGCCACAGCGGAGATAACCATGAGGAGCGCTAGACTTAAGACTATCACTCGTTTCATCGTTGTTGTTACCCCCTTCGTAAAGGTATCAGATGATCGGGGTCTCCGGGGCTTTAAGGGCCCCGGAGATTCCCCTCTCTAACTTACTTTTTGATGAACACCGTGCCCTTGCCGGTAAAGGTGTTCGTGCCGTCCGTCGCCATCACTACGTAGATGTAACCGCCGTTCGCCAGGGA
>CAZBSW010000014.1:0-14596 GCA_964494835.1 uncultured Thermotogae bacterium | reverse complement strand
GTACAGGCTCGTGTGTGCGCATCACGGCAGCGTCTCCAAGGAACAGCGGCAACAGATCGAACAAGATCTGAAAGCGGGCCGCCTCCCGGCATTGGTGGCCACCGGTTCGCTGGAATTGGGAATAGATATGGGAACTATCGACCTCGTCTGTCAGATCGAATCGCCTCACTCAGTGGCGCGCGCATTACAGCGGGTCGGACGTGCCGGGCACGTTTATCACGCATTGAGTAAGGGGATACTGTTGCCAAAGACACGCGAGGACCTATCCGAGATGGCGGCGTTGGTACGCGCGATGCATGGCGGCGACATATCGACCGCCCATATCCCCAGGTATCCGCTCGATGTACTCGCTCAGCAAATAGCGGCAATGGTGGCGGTGGCGGAGAGAGATGCGGCCGAGCTATACGCCGTTATCCGCCGCGCCGCGCCATATCATGCTCTTCCCTACGATCTTTTCGTATCGGTGGTCGACATGCTTGCCGGTGCATACACAAACGAGGCTGTACGTAACACACGACCGCGCATCTCGTGGGATCGAGTGAACGACCGGCTCTATCCGCTTCCGGGGACAAGACATGTGGCGATTGTGAACGGGGGAGCGATCCCCGACACCGGTCAGTTCGCGGTGGTGCTTGAGGACGGGAAGACACGTCTGGGGGAGCTGGATGAGGAGTTCATCTACGAGCGACGAGTGGGAGAGACGATCCTGCTCGGCACAGGACGTTGGCAGATCATGGACATCGGCGCCGATCGCGTGGTCGTTGCCCCTTCACAAGAGAAGGCGGGACAGATGCCGTTCTGGCGCGGTGAGGGCCTCGGTCGTGATGTCGAGTTCGGAAGGAGATACGGCGCCTTCCTGCGCGAATGCGAACGCAGATTGGATGAACCTGACTTCCTTCACTGGCTGGAGGACGAGTGCTCGCTCGACGCAGCGGCGGCGGAGAACCTCAATGGTTATCTTGATGATCAACGCCGGCGTGGGGGCGTGATACCAAACGATCGCGTGATCTTGCTCGATGCGTTCCAAGATGAGTTGGGAGAAACACGGGTGGCGATCCTTTCGCCGTTCGGGCGCGCGTTCCACCACGCCCTCCTCCTCGCAATAACCGCGGTCCTCAGGCGTAACGGCGAGCCCCTACCGGCTGCCGTGCATTCGGAAAGTGGGATTATCCTAAAGCTGGGAGATCTGTCGGTCGAACGAATCGTCTCGCTGGTGCAATCGCTAGGCAGCGTCGAGGTTGAGGGACTGGTCATCGAAGAGGTGGAACGATCGCCGTTGTTTGGTATGTCCTTCCGCCAGAACGCCGCGCGTGCGCTGTTGCTGCCCAGGTTGCGCCCGGGGCGGCGCACTCCCCTGTGGCTGCAGCGCTTGCGGGCACGGGATCTGCTGGCGTTGGCGCGAAGCTATCGTTCGTTCCCCATCGTTGTTGAGACGTATCGCGAGGTGATGGAGGACAGGCTCCCAATTGGCGCGCTGGCGGACTTCCTGCGTGAGATCGAGTCAGGACAAGCACAGATTGTTGTTCGGCGCGGCCAGACACCGTCGCCGTTTTCGGCGTCGTTGATCTTCGATTTCACCGCCCGTTACCTGTACGAGTGGGACGAACCCAAGGCCCTGCCTGTAGGGAGTAACGTTGATCGTGCCTTGGTGGAGGGTCTTGTCGGCGCTCGCGTGCGGGGGGATCTCTTTGCCCCCGAGATGGTGCAGGAGACAGAGGAACAATTGCAGGGGATCAGCCGGCGGGCGCGGGATGGCACGGAGCTTGTGGAGCTGATGCGTCGAATCGGCGATCTAACGCGGCAAGAGATCGCGAACAGATGCGAACCGGAGGCAGTGGACGCCATTCCCGATCTGTTACAGGATAAACGGATCATCGAAATAGAAGTCGCCGGTGCGGAAGCGCCGCGGCGGTTGATCGTCGCCGATGATGTCCCCCGTTACGAGAACAGAACACCGCAAGATCCAGAATATGTGATTGCCCGTTACCTCGCGAGCCACACGTTCGTCAGCCGCGATGAACTCAGCGCGCGCTACCTGATCGAGCCCGCCGCGCTGGATCGAGTGCTTGCCGCGATCGATCCGATCACGATCGTGCTTGCTGATGGAAGCACGCGTCTCTGTGATCGCCTGGTAGCAAGCACAATCAGACGACGTACGATAACGCGCACACGCAGGCGGCGTGAGGCGGTATCTGCCTCTGTATTTGCTTCATTCCTCTCATCCTTTCAAGGTTTGATCGGCGGCCGTTCGGGGATGGACGGTCTGCGCGATGCATTGACGCAGCTATCCTGGTGCTATCTGCCGGTGAGCGTGTGGCCGCGTGTGCTTGGTGCGCGCGTCACGGATTACCGTGCCGAGCTTCTAGAGCGGCTATTGCGCACAGGGGAGTTCATCTGGCGCGGGATCGGGTGTGCTGAAGGGGTGCGTCGAATCGCGTTCTCTCCCCGAGACTCTCAGCATGCATTCCTGAGATGCTCGCCACCGCATGCGGAGACGAAGGATGCCGTTTCAAAGGATGTTATCGCGTATCTCTCGCACCATGGTGCAAGATTCCTGCATGAGATCACGGCCGCTCTTGGTATCGTACCGTCGCAGGCTGCGGATGCGCTGTGGCGGCTCTTATGGTCGGGGAGAGTGACGAACGATTCCCTCGGTCCGGTATGGGCGGGGAAACCCCGGCCGGAACTGTGGCGTTCGCGGCACCGCACCCAAGGCGGATGGGCCGCCGCCGGACGCTGGTCGGCATTCGTCGAACCTGGGCTCATCGAGGGGGGAGATGAGAGCGGCGTAACAAGTGCTGAACAAGCAGCAAAGCATCTTCTCGCACGCTACGGCGTCCTCGTTCGTGAGATCATCGCGATGGAACAGACCGCAGTCACCTGGTCGGATCTGTACCCGCTTCTCAATCGCTGGGAGTGGCAAGGGTCACTGGAACGGGGCCTGTTTGTCGATAACCTCTCCGGGGTTCAGTTCGCAATGCGGGAGGCGATGGAACACTTGGCTCACCACACCGCATCGAATGCGATGACCCTGATAAACGCCTGCGATCCGGCAAACCCGTATGGGGCCGCCGCTCTCTTTCCCCTGACTTCGTCCTCAGGCGTGCCCTTTCCGTTGCCTCGACGTGTGGGAAACTATCTCATTCTCCGAGGAGGGGCGCCGATGATAGCGATAGAGAACCGCGGTGAACGGATCACGTCGCTTGCCGAGATGTCGGTGAAGGTTCTACGAGAGACGACCGCTATCTTGCCCCAGCTCATCGGGCGGGAGAGCAAACAACGCTCGATCAGAATACGAGAATGGGACGGTCAGCCGGCGAGTGAATCACCGGTACGCGCGGATCTGGAAGTGATCGGCTTTGTATGCGAAGATCTTCATATGATCTACTACCGCCAGTTCGAAGTGAGAGGTGGGGCGTGAGCGACGACTGGACGGCGAGCAAGGAAGTGCTTGCTGTTGCAGCGAGAATCCTGCAGGCGGGGCCGATCTGCGATGAATGCCTCGGACGCGCGTTCGCCCGGCTCGAACACGGTTATACGAACGGCGAACGGGGACAGGCACTGCGTACACGCCTTGCTGCGCAAGGGACAAGCGGGAAACCCGGAGCTTGCTGGGTTTGCGATGGCCTGTTCGATTGCGTCGAAGATTGGGCGAAAAGGGCGCTGGCAGCGGTAGAGGGGATAGAGTTTGACAGCTATCTGTTTGGCGTTCGCCTCACTCCCCGCCTGCAACAAGCGGAGAGATTCTTCTCCGAGCGATTCCCAACAGACACCGCTGAGCCGCTCAAACACGCGTTCAACCGGGAGACCGGGAAGGCGTTTGAAACGCTTGCCGGGCGTGGCACGCTCGATCTGACTCGCCCGCACTTGTCGTTCATCGTCAACCTGGAGACCGGCGAGATCCGCTCAAGTATCCTTTCCCTCTATGTATACGGGCGCTATCGCAAGCTCGTGCGCGGGATTCCACAGACACGGTGGCCGTGCCGGAGTTGTGGCGGAAGCGGGTGTGAGCAATGCTCGTTCACCGGGAAGCAGTATCCAGAATCGGTGGAAGAGTTGATCGCTCCTCTCTTCCTCACCGCCGCCGACGGGAACGAAGCACACCTGCACGGCGCCGGACGTGAAGATATCGATGCACGCATGCTGGGAAACGGCAGGCCGTTTGTACTGGAAATCGCCTCCCCGCGGCGACGGGACATAGACCTGGTTGCGCTGGCAAGGGAAACGAACGCCGCTGCAGCCGGCAAGGTGGAAATAGGCCCGTTACGGTTTGTGGGGCGAGAGACGGTCGCTCTGGTCAAGGAGATTCATGCCGAAAAGACGTATCGCGCGCTCGTCTCGTTCTCCGAAGCAATAGAGCAGCAGGCGCTCAGTAATGCCGTTGCATCGCTCGTGGGCGTGATCGAACAGCGCACACCGCGGAGGGTGCTGCATCGTCGCGCCGATCTGGTGCGGCCGCGGCGGCTGCTCGACGCGAAAGAAACCTTTCTCTCACACGACAAGGCCGAACTGGTGTTGCACGGCGAGGGTGGTCTTTATGTGAAGGAACTCGTCTCCGGTGATTGTGGGAGGACTGTTCCCAACCTGAGCGAGCAATTGGGCGTGCCGGCAATGATCACGGAGCTTGACGTGATTGATGTCTCCTCCGACTTGTTCCCCGACCATTCCGATTTGAAGATCGACCCCCAGGTGGCGTAAAGTCTTCCCCTGTTAGAGGAGTCTTTTCACATGCCTGGAACAATCGATCAGAAAAGAAGCGATAAGCGGCCGCCAACGACTGATGCGGTGGACATTCTCAAGCTTTATTTTTGCGAGATCGCGCGGTTCCCCGTCCTTTCTCCCGATGAGGAGACCCGGACGGCCGTCGCCATGGGAAACGGCGTGGAAGGGGCAAGAGAGCGGCTGATAACGTCCAACCTACGGCTGGTAGTGAAGATCGCCAATGAGTACCTCGACGCCGGTCTGCCGCTCCTCGACCTGATTCAGGAGGGTAACATCGGCCTCATCGAGGCGGTCGATCGGTTCGACGTCGAGCGTGGCTACCGCCTGGGAACATATGCATCGTGGTGGATCAGGCGGTCGATCTTGAGTGCGATCACCGATTACTCGCGCCTTATCCGCATTCCCGACTACCTGTTCCGCGCCGTGCGGCGGTTGGAGCAGATGCGCGCCCTCGATCATGATCAGGTCGCGTCGAGTGACGAAGAGATTACCGAAGCACTGGGGATGTCCGTCGATCGCCTGCGCAGGATCGAGAGGCAGGTGCAGGAGATCATATCACTCGATCGGGTGATGAGCACGGAGAGCGATGAGACGCTGGAAGACTTCCTCGAAGACGAGTCGGTCATGTCCCCGGAGAGGGAGGCACTTCGTCTCCTGTTCCATGACGAATTGGAACACGTGCTCGATTCATTGCCTGCGCGGCAGGCGTTCGCCCTGCGGCTCCACTATGGGATCGAAGACGGTTATCCGCACAACCTCGCCGACGTGGGAAAGATCATGGAGATCAGCCGCGAGCGCGCACGTCAGCTCGTGAAGCAGGGGTTGAGCCGCGTCAGCGAAACCTGGGGCGAGCGCGCCCTCGACTTCTATCGCGGGCTATTGGCCGACTGATCCCGCTCCCTTTCCGTGCGGCTTCTGAGCTGCCCGCACCCGGCACGAATCTTTATTCCCCTTCCCATGCGCACGGTCGTGTTGATCCCTGCCTGCCGCAGTTCCTGCGCAAAGGCATCTACCCGCTCCCGTGGGCTGGCACTAAGGTGAGAATTCGAGACAGGGTTTAGAGGAATCAGGTTCACGTGGCATAGAAGTCCGGACAGCAATTGGGCAAGCGTGCGTGCAGCTTGGATGTCGTCGTTCACGCCGTCGATGAGCGCCACCTCAAACGTCACCCGCCGGTGCGTGTGTTCAGTGTACTCACGGCAGGCGCGGATCAGCGCATCGAGCGGATAGCGTGCGTTTACCGGCACGAGGCGTGTGCGAAGATCGTCGTCGCCGGCGTGAAGCGATATCGCCAGATTCACCTGCAGGTTCTCACGCGTGAACCGCTCTATCCCCGGGATTATCCCCACTGTGGAAACCGTGAAACTGCGGGCACCGAGGCCGAATCCTTCTTGATCGTTCAGGATGTGGATCGACTTCATCGTCTGCTCGTAGTTCAAGAACGGCTCGCCCATCCCCATGTAGACAACGTTTGTGACGCGTTCGCCGCGTGCAGCAAGTACACGTGCAAAGTGGATAACCTGCGCTACGATCTCGCCGGCGGTGAGGTCGCGCGTGAACCCACTCTTGCCGGTAGCACAAAAGGTGCATCCGATCGCGCACCCGACCTGGGTGGATACACAGACGGTGCGCCTCTTGTCGTAGAGCATCAGTACCGCTTCCATGGTCTCGCTGTCAGCGAGCCGGAACAGGCATTTCTCGGTACGTCCGTCGCGGCTCTTTATCGAATCGACGACCACGAGCGGATCGAGCGGTAGACGTTCGCTGAGGAGCGCACGCAACGGCTTGGAGAGCGTGGTTATCTCATCATATGAGAGAACGAGGCCCTTGTACGCCGCGTGCCAGATCTGGCGGGCGCGAAACGACGGCTCGCTCAGCTCGGCGATGAACGTCCGTAATTCCTCTTGATCGAGGTCGTGGAGTGTCCACTCGCTCATCGTTCCCCGTCCGCAAGGAGTGCGCGAAACTCGTCTTCGGACAGGATCGTAACACCCAGCTCGCGCGCCTTGGCCGCCTTCGATCCGGGATTCTCTCCCATAACAACGTAGTCCGTGCGGCCGCTGACCGAGGAAGATACCTCGCCGCCGCGCTCCTTGATCGCCGCCGTCGCCTCGCTGCGCGTCATCGTGGCGAGCGTGCCGGTGAGCACGAACCGCTTGTCGGCGAGAGATTGATCGACCGCCGCTTTGGCCTCCGCCGCAGTCACGCCGGAAGCGAGCAGATCACGGATCATCTCTTGATTCCTCGGTTGGGCGAAGAAGTCGACGATTCCTTCGGCGGTACGCGGCCCGATCTCGGGTATGGCGGTGAGTTCGTCGATCGTTGCCTGCATAACCTTGTCGAGGCTCCCCAGATGGTCGGCAAGAAGAGAGGCCGCGTGTTCCCCCACCTCCGGAATTCCGAGCGCGAATAGGAGCCGGGAGAGTTCGATCCGTTTTGACTGTTCGATCGCCTGCAACAAGTTGTCGGTCGACTTAGGGCCCATGCGATCGAGCGCGATCAGATCGTCGCGCTGCAGGTGGAAGATGTCGCTCACGCGCGTCACCTTTCCCTTATCCAGTAATTGCCCCACCAGCTTGAACCCGAACCCGTCGATGTCGAATCCGCCCTTGGAGACGAAATGGAGAAGCGATTCCCTGATTCGCGCCGGGCAGGATACATTAAGGCAGCGGTGTGCGACCTCGCCCTGCAATCTGACAACTTCCTCACCGCACACGGGACATACGGTGGGCATAGTGAACGTCCGCTCGCTTCCCTTGCGCCGCTCGACGATCGGACCGACGATCTGCGGGATCACGTCCCCCGCTCGCTGCACGATCACGGTATCGCCGATGCGGATGTCTTTACGCATGATCTCATCCTCGTTGTGCAGCGTGGCGTGCGTGATCACCACCCCGCGCACGCGCACCGGCTCCAGGATCGCCACCGGCGTAAGCGTGCCGACGCGCCCCACCTGCACAGAAATGTCCTTGAGCACTGTGACAGCCTGTTCGGGCGGGTACTTGCCCGCGATCGCCCAGCGCTGGCTGCGCGAGACCGCACCCAGGACCTCACGGAGCTCAAAGTCATCCACCTTAATCACTACGCCATCCGCTTCGTAGGGGAGCGTTTCCCGCTCTTCCTGGAAGCGATGGTAGAATGCAATAGACTCCTCGATTCCATGGCATACGCACCAACGTGGGTTGACCGGGATGCCGAGGCCTGCAAGGGTTCGTAGAAGCTCCTGCTGTGACCCAATCTCGATCCCCTCTGCGCGGCCGCAATCGTATCCGTAGAAGCGGAGCGGGCGCGTGGCCGTGATGCGCGGATCGAGCTGGCGCAACGAGCCGGCAGCAAGATTACGCGGGTTGGCGAACAGCGCCAGACCTTCTTGCTCCCGTTCCTCGTTCAATCGCTCCAGATCCTGTCTGTTGATGAACACCTCACCGCGTATCTCGATGAGCGCGGGGACCGCTCCGTCGATCGGACGCAGGCGCAGAGGAATCGACTGGACCGTCCGCAGGTTAGACGTTACGTCTTCGCCGTTCACGCCATCGCCGCGCGTAGAGCCCTGCACGATCACGCCGTCGCGGTATACAAGCTCGATCGACAGGCCGTCGAGCTTCGGCTCGGTAACGTAGGTAATATCCTCTCGTTCGAGGAGGCGGCACACGCGCCGATCGAAATCACGCAGCTCGTCGGGCGAGAACGCGTTCGCGAGGCTGAGCATCGGAAGGACATGCACGGCCGTTGGAAAACCGTTATCCGGCGGCGCGCCCACCCGCTGCGTCGGCGAATCGGGCGTGATCAGCTCGGGATGTTCTTCCTCCAGCTTTTGCAGCTTGTGAAACAGCGCGTCGTACTCGGCGTCGGTCAGCTCCGGCCGGTCGAGCACGTAATACGCGTAATTATGGCGGCGAATCTCCTCGCGAAGCTGCTCAATCGTCTCTTCTATCCCTCGTGACATGGCTCATAAAGAGTCGCGAGCAAGGGCAGAATTGTCAAGCGTGACGACAATCGATGCCGTTCTTGGGGGGTGTCTGCGGTCGAACCTGTCCAAGAGAGCATTCGCAGAAGTGTCTTTTGATACGGTATTACTATTGCGTTTGTCCACGCAGTCTTACGGATGTATGATGGGATGAGAGGATAGTGATGACAATATGAAAGACTAGAAAATACGGAATATCAGAGGAGGATACGAAAGACCATGCAGACAGAATTCAGACTGGAGTTCTTCTACGAGCAGGACGATGATTTGAAATTTGCTGAGGCAGAAGCGCAGAAGCTCCGCGGTTTAGTTGGTTGTCTAGCGCCTCACATTGAGTTGCGGACGAAGGTCTACAAGGCGAAGGCGACGAGTATCTCTACCTACCCGGTTGAGCGTAAAGACGGCACGGTGAACATTCCGAGGCATGAGCCCATGGAGGCAGGTAGCCAAACTCTCCTTGTCACGAACACTGATATTGGGTCGGAAGGACACGCATGGCCAGGAAAGGGTTGCGTATGCAAACCCAGAATGGAGCAAAAGATACGGAACGGTGGAAACTCCACCGAAATAACGATCCACGAATGGCTCCATACCATCGAAGGACAAACAATAAACGGGAGAACAATACCAAACCCAGACTGCAAGGAAGGCCATAGGTTTCGCAAAGAAGGTCCAGACGGAGAGTCCCAATGGCTCGATTGGTATGGACATATGCTCCGTGCCGAATAGGCTAGGGGTGATCAGGTTTGTCCGCGATGGCGAAAGTCAAGAGATCAACGCCGGGTGAGTCGAAGGAGACGTACCTCATTTCAGTGATTTCACTAGTTTGCGTTTCCGTAATTGGGGATATATCCCTGGATTAGAGGAAAGAAGCAACGGGGAACTGGCTACAATCATTGCCACCGTAAGCGGAGGGGTCAATGGTCTATCTTGATGTTACACCAATATTGATGTATGATGGCTAGCGGCCGCTGGAGAGTAGTTCATTATGAAACAAAGAATGGAAGGTGCCCGATCACTGAGTTTCTTGATGAATTGAGGCAGAATGAGCGAGCTAGAGTATTGGCGCAAATTGATCTTCTGGAGGAAAAGGGGCCGAATCTGCGCAGACCATATGCCGATTTTCTGAAGAATGGAATCTATGAGTTACGAGTGCGTGTGTCCCGAATACACTATCGGGTTCTGTATTTCTTCTGTGACAGAACTGACATAGTGCTCACTCATGGATTCAAGAAACAAGTCAAGAAAGTCCCCGAAATCGAGATAAAGCGAGCCAAGAGATGCAAAGCGGACTGGATAAGGAGGAACAATGAGGACTCATAAGGAATATCTCAAGAAGCAACTTCGTGATAAGCAGTTCGCGGAAACATTTCATTGTGAGAAGCAAAAGCTCCGAATTGCATATGAGATCCATACTGCAAGGGTTAAGAGTGGCCTCTCTCAGCAAGATCTTGCTAGGATGGCAGGAGTAACTCAGCAGATGGTCTCTCGGATTGAAACCGCCTCCAAAGCCAACATGTCTCACGGGACGGTATGTAAGATAGCCGAGGCTTTGGGTATGGATGTCGGGCTAGTTCCAAGAGCTAGGTAGTGAATCGGGGGACACACGCCTCATTTCAGTGATTTCGCCAGTCTGCCTTTCCGCAATTGGGTATATGTCGCGGATTCTAAGAGTTCCGAGTGAGCCGGGTTGCAGATTGCCGGCATTTTAGGTACCAACTGACACGAGATGACCACTTCGTTTGAGACATCGATTTCAGAAGCGCTGTCGAATGCCGAATCATGTAAAGGATGGGATTTTTCCTACCTAAAAGATCGACGACACACGGAGGAGCCTCCTTGGTTGTACGAAGAACTTGTGCTTTCCCAGTTACCTCACAAGCGATCAATGCTTGACATGGACACCGGCGGAGGCGAGAGGCTACGTGCTATGCGTGAAAGGGCGACAACGTGGCCGGAGCGCGTCTGCGCCACCGAAGCGTATCCACCCAACATCGGAGTGGCCAAGGCCAACCTCTCGTCTATCGGAGTATTAGTCTCCCCATATACGGACTACAAGCATCTACCTTTTGCGGACGAGGAGTTCGATCTCATTGGCAACAGGCACGGGCAGTATTCGGTGCATGAACTACGTCGTCTGTTGACTAAGAACGGGATCTTCATCACGGAGCAGGTAGGCGGGGACATGTGTACGGGCCTCAACCGACTTCTCCTGGGCGTCACACCTGAGACGTCCGATTGGGATCTTCCACACGCTGCAGCGGAGCTGGAGGCATCCGGCTTTGAGATCATCGAACGGGATGAATACCGTGGTGCCGACGTGTTTGACGACGTAGGCGCGATTGTGTGGTATTTAACGATGGTTCCTTGGCAGATTCCGGACTTTACCGTCGAAAGGTACTACGAACGGCTACGCATCATTCACAAGGAACTGCAAGAGAACGGACCGATCGACGTCGGAAGCCACCACTTTCTAATAGTCGCCCGAAAAATGGGGATACCGCGCGGCTGACTTTATCGTTTAGCCCTACCTTTGGGGAGTGGTGTCTGGTTGTGCATGCCTCGTTAAATTGCTTGAGAGGCGTTGTTTGACTATACATTGACCACGGAGGTACCAGCCATGCCATACGCTGATAACCAGGGCATTCGTATCCATTACCAAACGGAACGTGAGGGGCCTCCGTTGATACTTCATCATTGGTCTCTAGCTACTATGCAGAGCTGGTACGACTATGGCTATGTGTCGGCATTGAAAGACGATCACCAACTGATCCTGCTGGATGCGCGCGGGCATGGAGCCAGTGATAAGCCCCACAACCTAGAGGCGTATGAACTCAAGAAGCGGGTAGAAGACATCGTGGCGGTTTTGGACGATCTGGAAATTGCCCAAGCTGATTTCTTCGGATACTCGATGGGCGGATGGATCGGTTTTGGTGTGGCGAAATATGCACCTGAACGTTTACGCTCCTTGATTATTGGGGGCCAGCACCCCTATGCACAAAGCATGGAAGGATTGCGGCAGCTCATACGGATTGCGATCGAAAATGGACCGGAGGCGCTTATTGCCAAGTGGGAAGAGAGCTCTGGCACACTATCATTCGAGATAAAAAAGAGGATGCTGGCCTACGATTATGAGGCTCTCTTAGCGGTGGCCCAGGACCGGGAGAGTCTGGAGGCTGTTCTGCCAACCATGGGAATGCCCTGCCTACTCTACGTCGGAGAAATGGACGAGGTATATCCACTTGCCAAGAAGTGCACCAACGAGATACCGAACGTCACGTTTGTCTCCTTGCCGGGGCTCGATCACGGTGAAGTAATCAGGAGAAATGACCAAGTGCTACCGCACGTCGAGAGATTCTTGGCAACGGTAAACCGCCGTAAGGACATGGCCTAACCTGGGCATTCAGCTGACGAAGTTCTCGCCGCAACTGATGCCCAGCCGTTATGGCGGCTGAAGGTATGATGAAAATCAAACCAATTAACAGAAATGATGTAAGCACGATTAAGGATTTGTGGGAGAGTTTGAACGCCCACCATCTTGCGATGGCTACAAACTTCAAACAATTCTATTCGGGTTTCACGTTTGAGAAACGAATCGAGTCTTTGAGCAAAAAAGATCGATTAACCATCTTTGTGGCGCAAGACAGAGGCGAAAACATTGGTTACTGCATTGCATCCGTCGATGATCGTGCCGGAGAGATTGATTCCATTTTTGTTCAAGCGCAACACAGACGAACCGGTATAGGCAGCGAATTGCTCAGCCGCGCACTCCAATGGCTTGAAAATCAGGGATGCGAAACTATCAGAGTAGGTATTGCAGAGGGGAACGAAGCCGCAGCCGGCTTCTACAAAAGATTCGGATTCAAGGAAAGGATGATTGTAATGCAAAGGACCCCATGAGTCGGGGGACGCATATCTCATTTCAGTGATTTTGTTAGTTTGCCTTTCCGCAATTGGGTATATGTCCCCAGATTTCAAATTCCGGATTCAGGGTGGTTAGATCTGCATGACAGTGTGTCCAGGCTGTGGACTTGTTCTCCCGGAAGCTGGGGTTCTAGGCAGTCCCAGATACAACGCCTCTGCTGAGTGCTGGGGCTTGTTCGGGGAGCTAACGGCCTATCAACTATCCATTGACGACCCCACGTTTGCTCACCAGCTTGCGGTCGATACTTACGGCGCTCAGCATTCAGGCGGGAAAACGCGTAGCATCACAACGGCCTATGCTCTCATCGGTCTGTATCTGGCCATAGAGAAAGGATGGACCGGGATACTGGTTCAGCGGGCCCACATGGCTCTGGCCAGACGAAGCATGGCTTGGCCTCGACTGAATCCTCCAGGTAAGGCGGGCCTTCTCACGGTCCAGGACGTTCTACTTGCTGCTCTCGGGGATGAGCGAGATGCCATGCTGCGTAAGTGGGCGGAGGACGTGTGGTTGGCTTGGGAGAAAGCCCACGAGTGGGCCAGGGACATTTCTCGAGACCTGCTGGAGATGGACAACTAGGGATGGGTTCGCCGCGTTACCCTGACGCTCGCGGCGACTGCACTAGACTTCAGTATTACCATGGCATTTGTCCACGACAGCTTATGGGCGTATGATGGGATGCGTGGATGCTTATCTCAATATGAACGACTAGGAGAGACGTGATACCAGAGGAGGATATGAAAGACCTGTTGAGTGCAATCCGACGCCACTGTGCGCCGTCGCGCGCTAATCATGGTTAGCACTTCCTATCCTGTGAAAAAGGCATGCGGCGGTGCTGTTTCCTCCCAAACGATCCATCAGAACTCACGTCGCCCTGAACGATGAACGGCTTGGGGCACTGAAAAACTCTTGTGAGATTCAATGTGAGGAATGTGGAACACTGCCGATATTCGTCATACGCTTGGCAACATGCGGAAAGGTTGGGGACTTATCCCACTCCTAATCATGAAGTGGATGGCCCAGAAATAGCGGTGACTTGCCGTACGTACTTGCGCTTTACAAGGTGTGGACGCAGTTCAAGAAGCTCTTACTCGCAAGGGCAAAGAAGGAGACACCAAGTTGAATCCCATTCTGACAGCCGCAACAATCATTGTTACAGGGGCTCTGATAGCCTATTCCGTTTTCATCTTCACGAAACCGAAACACGGCGTGCTGACGCCGTGGGTGTTAACGACGCTCACCGTGGGGCTTTTCTTGGACATGAGCGCCACGATCGTCATGATTATTGGTTCCCGAAACATTCCCATTACGCCGCACGGGATCTTAGGATATTCCGCTTTGGCGGGCATGTTGGTGGATACCATTCTTATCTGGCGGCACTGGATAAGAGAGCGGAAGACTGCCCCAATCTCCAAACGGCTGCAGAGGTATACGTGGGTGGCTTACAGCTGGTGGGTCCTGGCGTATGTCGCAGGAGCGCTGCTGGCAGCCTTTTCGGTACGCTAAGTTCGTTGTCAGCTTGTTAAGACGAAAAGAGGACGCTTACGTCAAGAAACCAATCCTGCAGGGTCAGTCCGGTGTCAGAGAGGCGTGGCAACAGTGTGCGCTAACCAAGCGCAACTCGGCCCATGATCGGGCTACTGCCCTCTCGGAAGCTAATGATCCTTCCAAAGGACGGCACGTCGAATCTATAGCACGTTGAACACCCGTCGTTGACTCGCTGGTAACACAAGATCCTCTTGATGTCGCGGTCGATTTCCGAGATGGGTGTCAAACGAGACCCTTGTCTGGTTTGTTGCCTACCCCTGCAGCTCGATCCGTCCGCGCAGGGCGCGTCCGAGGGTTACTTCATCGGCAAATTCGAGGTCGCGGCCGACGGGGATTCCCTGCGCGATCTGTGAGATCTTGATTCCCAGCGGTTTCAGCAAGGATAGGATATGCATGCCCGTGATCTCGCCCTCCAGTTTCGGTTCCAAGGCGAGGAT
>CAZBSW010000013.1:0-14623 GCA_964494835.1 uncultured Thermotogae bacterium | reverse complement strand
AGATAACACTCGCTTCCAATTCCGTTCAAGACCGCGCCGCTTTACCCGCACTACATCTCGAACGTCGTTTTGGAATCCTTCAAGTCCCGCACGTGGACCATGAGGGCCCTTTGGGGTACAGTTACAGCTGTCATATGGTGCGGTCAGAGCTATAGACAGCCCAACGAAGTTCTGAGCTTCCGATTATCGCCCGTGACTGTGGCGATACTTCCGATCGGTTGGCGTGCATTGCGAATGGCAACCGCTATTTGCCGTATCCTTCGATGCTGGTTTGTTTGTAACTTTTTTCGCCTATATGCAGGAATTTACTTTCCATAACGAGACATCTGTACGATTCGTGCGGTGCGTACTGGAATGTGCATGACGCAGCCCGTGAACCCATCTTAGCTGAGGTGACGAAATGCTTAACGAAGAAGCAACAGCCAGAATTCGGAGACTTGCCCAGGATCTGGAAGGGCCGTTCGATTTCTCGATAGACCGTAGAGCGGAGACTCTGTATTTTCGTATGCAGACCGAATTTGTCCACATGGGCTTCAACGGGAACCGCACCGGTGCAGAGACGTACTGCCTAACACTCCGCTGTATTCCGGCCGCAGTGGCCGGAAAGAGACTTGACCAATACACATGCGGAAGCTTCGTTGTGCAATTGAACTCCGAGGATGCTGTGACAATCCCGGCACTTGGGCGCTGGGGATATGAATTCGATCCGATGTCAGGGGCAGATGGGAAAGGTCTCGTGTTCGGAATTCCTCATGCCCGGTTTGACGGCCTGGCAGACAGCAAAGGAAATGAGTTCTCCCCGGATATTCGCTACGCCATATACAACAACTTTGTCGATTTTCACGCTCTCAATGATGTGTTTTCTCGCCCGTTGTATGGTAAAGGGATAGAGCAACTGAAACATATCGGCGATCGGATTGTGCATCCGGGGGCTTTTGTCGAAGCTCCTGTCAATCTTGGCGAGGCAGTCAAGCCTGGCTCCGTCTATCGAAACGGGGAAGTCACGCTTAGGCTCAAAGGTACAAGTACGGTTGATGGAGCCCCTTGTGCGATTGTTGAATACGATTCCGGCGAAAGCACACTGAAGATGCTCATGGCAACTAGCAAAGGCCCGGATGTATTGATTGAAGGAGGGTCGGAGTACAAGGGTGATATCTACATCGACCTTGAGACCGGGTGGGTCAGGAAAGTCACGCTCGATGAGTTTGTCGAAACCGAGACAACGGAAGTAGCCGGTGAACCCAAGGTCAATGAATGTGTCGTTCGCCATCTCTTGTTGCAGATGATCAGCCAGCAAGAGTATGGAAAAGAGGCCGCCCTAATTGATGGGGACCTACCTTAGCGTAACACAACATTTCACCCCGGCTGGCGCTGAGCAAGATGACCGCGGGAAGGCGTATCTACAACGCCTGGCTGGTTCTGAGTACACGTCCACCGTGGAACCTGCGCGTTTGCCTCGGGCCGCGTTCTGCGCTATGATCCTTTCCTCAAAGCGCGGGGTTGCGATCGGCTCGACGCCTCAACCTAGGAAAAGGAGGTCCGCTATGGTTAAGCATCGAACAAGCCACCGTGCCGCCTCCCGACCCTCGTCCTAGTCTTACTTCCTCTCCAGCGAGTCGGTCCTGCAAGCTCCTTCTACGTCGTGAGGCAGCGCCCTGCCATAGCAGCCGCTTTCTTCTCCTCACGAGACAAAGGAGCACACCATGCAGCAAACGCAGCACGATGGTCCGGACTCGCGCGGACTTGCTCCGTACGAGACGGGTTGCGGCATACCGGAGTTGGACGGATTCATTGATCGGGGGCTGATCACGGGCATCGACGCACCACTGACAAGTGGGAAAGAAGCAACGGTGTATCGTTGCCGTGCGCTTTCTGGCACGGGGAACGAGTTCCTTGCCGCCAAGGTCTACCACGAGCATGTTACATCGGGATTTCGCCGCAGCGCAACCTACTTCGAAGGCCGCGAGCGCAATCTGAAGGCACGATCTGTTCGCGCCATTCGATCCGGAAGCACGTTTGGACGAGAAGCGCTTGCGTTCGTCTGGGTATCGGCAGAATACGAGACCCTTCGTCGCCTCTCCGATGCAGGAGCGGACACCCCGCGCCCCGTGGCTCTGGAATCACGGGCGATACTCATGGAGTACTTCGGAGACGGGAGACGGCCCGCGCCTCAACTCCATTCAGAGGCACTGCGCGCCGAGGATGCCGAACACATCTGGAGACAAGTCCTTGAGAACATCGAGATTTTTCTCAGCGAGGACCTCGTTCACGGCGATCTATCACCGTACAACATCTTGCTCTGGGACGGCCGCCCTCGAATCATCGACGTTCCCCAGGCCATCGACGCCCGCTTTAACCACAGCGCGTTTGAGCTGTTGCGCCGGGATATCGAGAACGTAGCCGTTTTCTTCGCAAAGCTCGGTGTTCATGTTTCAGCGACAGACGTTGCGCTCGATCTGTGGGATCGCTACCGTCGCGCTCACCTATAGATCCGCCCCACTGCCTCCCATAACTCAGCTGGTTAAGGACGGGTAGCGCAAGGAACCCTGTGGGCCGTCATGAGGGAGTCCGCCGCTTCTTCCATTGGACGATCATGATGCCGATCGCAGCGAGCGCCAGTCCGATCAGTTCGGATCCGGAGATCTTCTCACCGAGGAAGATCCAGGCGAGTAAAGCGATCTGAACGAGCATTGTGTTGTTTATGATGCTCGACTCCACCGCCGTGAGTACCCGGAGGCTGCGATTCCAGAGCGTGAACGCTACGGCGGTGTTGACGATCGCCAACCACATAACGATCCCCCACGACTTCACCGACAATGATGGGAGATCTTCGATCGCCCCTCCGGTACTTAATAACAGAGCCGCACCGATTCCCATACTGATTGCCGTCAACACCAACGGTGAAGCGACGGACTTGCGGTTGATCGACCGGCCGAGGAGTGAAGCGACTGCATTCGCGCATACTGTCAACCCGGCAAAGACAAAGCCAATAGCGCTTCCCTGCAGGATCGATAGCGGGGAGAAGTACAGCAAGGCCCCGCCAATAAACACCAGAATGCCGAGCCACTGAAGCCGGGTAGGGATCTCGCGCAAGACGTAAATCCCGGCCAGCGCCACCAAAATAGTGGAGCCGTTGAGCATGAGACTGAACGGAATCGCGTCGAGGTGGTTCAACGTCAAGAACTGCCCGCCTTGCGTCAGGGCGTAGAAGAATATGCCGAGCAACACGATGTCTACCCATTGACGGGGAGTGATCGCCCGTACTTCTTTCCATCGCTTCCCCAACCACGGCATGAGCACAAGGGCCGCGATACCATAGCGAAGGCCGGCAAACACAAGAGAGGAGGGAGCTCGTGAAGCCCCTCTTTGATCAGAACCCAGGAAGTCGACCATAGAAACGTTACCAGAAGCGCCGTGAGAACAGCACCCGTATGAGAGGACCAGCGCATCATTGCACCCCTTTCGCGCATATCAAGACCTACGCGCTTCTAAGTTGGTGCCGCCTATCCCCTCCCGGCTTTTATCCGATCAGGTGCTACGCCCGATGGCTTTTGTGACGCTCGGTCCAGACCCGATTCCTCAGCGGAACCCTAGTCACTCAGGTCGACATTCAGATTATAGATCTGCCCCCTTCTCCGGCCAACTTGAAGAGCCTCGCCCCATCTTTCCGCGATAGCAGCCGAAAGACCGCCGCGCGCTGTGCAACTCCGCGATCTGTTACTTGTCGCTTCCTCGATAAGCCACGCCGTCGACCATCACCAGGCAGTCGTCGTCGATGAATTCCGTGGTGGAGGTCATCCGTGCCGGGAACTTGTCCTTCTCGAAGTACTCGAAGAAGCGCTTCTCCATTACCGGCAGATCCTTGATGTTCTTCAGCCAGACGTTTACCTTGACGAGATCTGCACGCGACAGGCCGACCGCCGTGAGCGTTTTATCGATGAACGTGAACGTATTGTCGAGCTGGGTCGTGAAGTCATCCCCACGACCGCGGTGAAGCCCCAGATAGACCGTATCCCCCGCCTCGACAGCCAGTGAATAACTCCATGGTGTAGTGATCCTTGCTGATTCGGTCATCTTTTTTCTCCTTCTGTTGGTATTGATAGCGCATGCAATGGCGGTATGGGCGATTGTTCATTCGCCACCGATCGCCGCGGAACGCTGACAGCTGCCAGTGCCAGCTTTGTTATTTCTTCGACCATTACTGCTTTGCCTTCGATGTATGCTTGCCTATCGTTTTCATACCGGCGGCAAAGCCCGAATTTATGGCGGCTCAACCGCTCACGCCATTCAGGGTGGCGGCGCATGAAATCGCGGAAGGCAAGGTGGTTTCGCAGTGCGTCCATCCCTTCTTCACACACGTACAGGTGATGAGCGGGCAGATCGAGGAGTGCTTCTTCCTGCGGATCGAACGCCTCTCGACCGGCGATCCCAAGATCTCCTTCGTGCACGTAGCCGACCGATTCCAGTCGTCGCCGTGCCTCAGCGAACGCACCTCGCGGCACCACGACGTCGATATCGATGATCGGCTTGGCGGCCATCCCCGGTACTGCAGTGCTTCCCATGTGTTCGATCCGATGCGGCATCCCTGAAAGCGCCGGCGCAAGTGCACAGCGTATCGTTTCAAACCACTTGTTCCAGACTTGCTTGTAAGCGGTGACCAACGGCTCCGACACTGCTCCCCTCCTGGTATTGGCTAAATGTTATCCGAACCTTCGTCTCATTTTCCCGGATGGAGAATCCCGACCAACAAACAACTTTGTCTTAAGGGCGAGGGGCAAGGCATCATGGTAAGACAGAAAGCGACTCTTTATGTTCGAGAGGAGGGCGTCATCCGCAAAGAAAGCGATCGTCAACAGCCAAAACCCTCTTCTCGTCAGAACGGCAAAGAAATGACCCCGACAGAGAACGCTTTGGCCACTCCGTTCGATCTCTACATCGAGGTAGCAGGAAACGGCGAATGCCTCTGTCACACCCCGGCGCTCCCCGGGATGTGCTTTCGCGCCAAGAGCGTACAAGAGGTCCATAACATCGCAGTCAAACGCATTGCGGCCTACGCGCGTTGGCTTTCGTCGATGCACCTTGCCGGCTTGAACCCTCTTGCGGCGAGACTAGTTGAACTCGTAAGTGCCGGGCGAGTGCGTGACATTAGGGTAGCCGAGCGCGAACGGCGGGACGGGGCACCGGTTTGGATTTCGGGGAACGCCGCCGCGCTGTTCTCGGTGGATCATCGCGCTCTATCTGACGCTGAAGTCCGCACGCATTTGCGGTTCGTGGGTCAAGTAATCCGACAGATGCGCAAGCTTATTACTCCACTCTCCCCGGCGCAACGAGGCTGGAAACCTACACACGACCGCCGGTCGTTGAACGAAACATTCACTCACATCGGCAATTGCGTCTGGTGGTACTGCTCTCGCATCGATGATGCACTGCCAGAGCCGGCGGACAAGGAAGGCGAAGATCCATTCGATCGGATCGAGCGTCTATTTGTGGCGGCATCCGAATTTCTCCTTGCCGTGCCGCACAACGCCAGGACGATTGTGCACGTGCCGACGCGGTACCCAACGCAAGATCCCTCAGAGCCGTGGACTCACACGAAGGTCTGTCGCCGTCAATCAGAACACATGTGGGCACATCTTCCCGGCATCGAATCCATGCTGCAGCGCTCCTCAAACCCAGCTAGGCCGCAAAGGAGCGAATGCTGAAAACGCTCAGGCCACACGCTTCATGTTTCGCCGGCTATGGTTATGCTGACTACTCCGCACATGCAAGCTTCATGCGTGTGTAGTCCATCAAAGCGAGTTGCGTGCAAGTGCAAAGAGTGTCAGCATCGCGCGGTACCCTTCTTCCACTGTTGCGCTTTCTATCTGCACGGTTCGACCATCGAGTCTTTTCGCGTGTGGGTAAACGGCTGCCTGGTCCGCCATCTTGCTCATTACAAACTTCATATCAAGCGTAAGGGGAAGGTCCACAACGCACGGTTTCGCATGCGAGAGATTCCGAAGTCCTTTCTCCACGCCCTCCGTGATAAGAGGGGCGGTCACATCAGGATGCCGGCATATCGCAGATTCTCTCCCTGTGGCACGTTTCACAGCGACCGTTTCCAACCAGCCACCGATGTAGGCCTTTGCGCCGGCGCAGGTTGTTTCATCGCCGGACAAGAAGACAACGGGAACACCATACGCGCCGGCCAGGACAGCGTTCAGCTCAGGCTCACCCACCTCTTGCCCGTTCAAACTAATCGAATCCATAAGCGTCGACCAGTAGCTGTGATCGAGCGTCGAATTCAACGTTCCGTACCTCGAGTGGTAGCCAACGAACAACGCTGCATTGCAATCCTTGACACCCTCCATTTGCAGCAACGGTTTGTTCATGCCGGAGAGGAGGCGCGCCTTGGAATTCAGTTTCTCCAATGAGATGTTCGTCATTTTGCCGTGTGAATCGTTCACGAGGATCTCAGTGGCTCCTGCCTTCAAAGCACCTGCGATGGCTGCGTTCACATCACCAACCATGAACTCGCACCCTTGCTTGTAGAGAGGATGGGTGTCGTTGGTCTGTTCGGCAACAACGATCCCAGTGATGCCTTCCATATCAACCGTCATAAACACCTTCATCTTGCGTACCTCCTCGGTATCATTAGGTAAGATTCTTAAATCAATCGGCCGCCTCTCGTTCTTCTCCCAGACAGAGGTGACACGCATCCGCTGTCACGCTGAAAGCGCCTCGTGACGCACCGACGTCCCTTCTTCTTACACTGAAGGGCATCCCAACGCAAAGGCATTCGCTCCGCCTACAACTGACCGCGAAGCCGCGGATCCAGGTAATCACGCAGGGCATCTCCGAGCAGATTGAATGCCAACACCGTCATCGAGATGACAATCGACGGCCATAATACTCCGTAGGGACTCAGCGCGAGGAATCGCCGCGACTTGGCGATCATCCGCCCCCAAGAGGGAGTCGGTGGCGGCGGCCCAAGCCCAAGGAAGCTGAGCCCCGATTCCATGAGGATGGCCGCCCCCAAACCGAGAGAGAACTGAACGAATAGCGGTGCGAGGATATTGGGCAGTATTTGTTTTGCGAGAATGGTCCAAGTGGGGCTCCCAATCGCTCTTGCACTTTCGATATACGGTGTCTCACGCACAGCCAAAGTGCTGCTAAACGCGATGCGCGTAAATCTCGGCATGTACAGAATGCCGATCACGATGATCAGGTTTGACACGCTCGGCCCTGTCAATGACACTAGAAAGATCGCCATCAATATGGGGGGGAAGCAGAGGAGAATGTCGATTCCCCGCATCGTTAGAGTCTCCCAGATTCCTCGGAAATAGCCGGCCATCAACCCCAGCGTAACACCCAGAATGCTTGAGAAAATCATGCTGGAAGTACTCACCAAGAGACTCATTCGCGCTCCGTAGGCGATGTTACTGAAGATGTCGCGTCCGAATTCATCACATCCCAACCAATGAGAGGCAGACGGAGGCGCGAATCGATTGCTGCCATCCACTTTCGCTGGATTCCATTGGCTGATTTGTGGCGCGAAGACTGTGAGCACCAGGATCAAGAACAGAATAACGATGCTCACCGTAAACTGCGGGGTCCGAAGGAGTAAGGCCAGCCTGTGGAATAGAGGTCTTCTAGCCATATCGAATCCTTGGGTCGATGAGACCGTACGTCAAGTCCGTAATGAGATTGATGCAGATGAACATTATCGATACTACGAGGATAACCCCTTGAATGACGGGATAATCACGATCCAAGACTGATTGCAGAAGCAAGGCATTTACGCCCGGCCAGTTGAACACATTCTCGACGATGACGCTTCCCGCGAACATCATCCCCGCCTGTAGTCCAAGCGCCGTGACCACTGGAATCAGGGAATTCCTCAGAACATGTCGGTAGAGCACCGCCCAATCTTTCAATCCTTTCGCCTGTGCAGTCGTCACGTAGTCCAGGCCGAGTTGCTCCAGCGTGCTCGATCGAGTCATTCGTACCAACATACCGGCGGGACTGACCGCGAGGGTGATGACCGGCAAGATTATCCGCGACAAGAACCCGGCGAGGTTCCGCGAGGGGGCCACATACCCGCCAGACGGTACCAACTTGAGTTTAATCGCGAATAGGGCGACAAGCAGCAATCCACTGACAAATGCGGGAAGCGAGAAAGCGACGACCGAAGAAATCGAAGCAGCGGCATCGGCAAACTTAGCACGGTGAGTTGATGCTACGATGCCTAGGGGGATACCTACTAAGGCCGCGAGCAGCACGGCAGGTGCGACGATTTGAAGCGTTCTTGGAATCCGCAGCAATATGTCGGACATCACCGGGCGGTTGGTGACAAACGATGTGCCCAGATCGCCGTGACTCAGCCGGGCAAGGTATTGTAGGTACTGGCGGCCGATCGGTTGATCTAGTCCCAGCCGTTCGCGCACCATCTGCACTTGTGCCTTCGTGGGGGTTCCGGAAAGCCCGCCGAGAATGGTCAGCGCGGGATCCCCAGGAAGGAGGTGGATGAGCATGAAGATGAGCGAGATCACCACGAAAACCGTGACGATCGTCTGAAATAGTCGGCGAACGATATAGCCCAGCATCCAGATTAATGGGAGCGAAGCCGCAAGATCCGACTCCGCTCCCTATCCTCATTACCCAGCGCCTACTGCTCTAGCCACAAGTATTCCATTCTGCCGGTCGATTCGCTTCCTAGATCGCCGGGCAGACGCTCGTAGCCCTTGACGTAGGCCGCCATTGCCTCGCCCTGTGGCCGGAAGAACCCGAAGAACCATGGAGCGAGATCCAGCAATCGCGCTTCGAAGTCATGATAGATCTGCTTTCGCTTTGCGAAGTCGGTCTCGACACGTCCCTTTGCCAGAAGTGCATCCAGTTGAGCGTCCGAGAATCCGCCCCCGTTGGCGTATCCGATGGCTCCGCTTTCGAAGTAGTACGAGTAGGCGTCCGGGTCGAAATACTGCATCGACAGGCCGTCCATACAGGCCTGATAGCCCCCGTTCACGCGATAGTCAAGAAGAGTCGGCACATCGACATACTCAAGCTTCACGTCCACTCCCAGACCACTCAACAGCGCCTGGATGGCCTCCGCGCTGTCCGTGTGCACCGTAACCGTTGCACACTTGAGCACGAATGACAGGTCGGAGAAGTTCTCATAGCCTGCCTGCCTGAGGAGGTCCAACCCTTTCGCCGGGTCATACTTCCAACGTTCCAGATCGGCGTTGTAGTAAGGCGTCCCTGGGTATATCAAACCTGCCTTGATGGGAATTCCCTCACCGCCGAATGCGAGGTTGATCAGCTCTGTGCGGTCGATCAGGTAGTTGACCGCCTGACGGACAAGCGGATCATCAAACGGAGGCGCACCCGCATTGAGCCGCAGCAGGTTGAATGTACTGTACCCCTTCTCCAGCAGGTAATCAGGGCTCTCCTCAAGCTGAGCGAAGTTGACCCATGGCACGTATTCAATGAACTGAACCTCATTGGAGAGAAGTGCATTGATACGGGCGCTGTCATCGGCGAAGGGGATGATCACAAGCTGGTCAAGATACGGCAGGCCATCCTTCCAGTAGTTGGGATTCTTACTGAGGATTGTATGCAGCCCCGGTTCAAACTCTACGAATTGGAAAGGCCCCGTTCCGTTCATCTCCGCTGTCGGGTCGTGCCCTTCGGCAAACCATTCCTGGTCTACCATGTGCGCGGTGTAGCTCGCGAGGAGCGCCAGGAAAACCGCATTCGGTTGCGCCAGGGTCACCCGCACCGTGTACTGACCCAGCACATCGACAGCCTCGACATCCTGCAGCTGGTTTGTGAGCGCCGCGCCAATGTCAGGATCTAGCATCCTCTCCAGGGAGAACTTTACGTCCTGTGCATCGAATGGATCCCCGTTATGGAATACAACACCCTCTCTCAGGTGGAAGATGTACGTAGTCGGGTCGACGATTTCCCACGATACGGCAAGCTCAGGACCGAGCCTTCCGTCTGGAGGCTCGTACGTTACCAACTTGTCGTACACGTTCCCCTGTACGATGTAGGCACTTGCTCCAAATGCGATATGGGGCGCCAGCCCCGCGACATCCCTATGGATTCCAACACGCAATGTTCCACCTGACTGCGGCGCCGCAGCAGCCAGAAGCCCAAAGCAAATTACCAAGACAGTAAGGCCTAGAAATACCTTCCTTCCCATTTTCACACCTCCTCTATTTCGCAGCGTGTGTTCACTTCCTTGAATCGCTCCACAATCTCCACTCCGATTTGAATGAACCGCTTCCAGATTCTTTCTCCAATCTCACGCCTGGCAATTGATGCATCTCCAAGTACGCCATTCGGCGAGATTTCGGTGTAATCTATGGGCAAGTAGAACGTGTGATCATCAAAAGCAACTTGTGATAGGCTAGAAACCTGTAAACCTTGAAACTTGCGTCGTTCCGGAGGTGTAACGAGATCCAATCGAACATCATTGGGGAACAGGTACAGATTCAGCGATGTGATCGGGTCTCCACCGTGTGCAATCGGCGGTGACGGCCGACCATACACTTCCTCAAGCCAGGACGGAGTGAACCACCGAAACTGTTCGATCATGGCGACTCGAACCCCATTGTTGTCCTTCAGGTCCCTCGTCAGACGCTCCAGAATCGGAACGTTGCCGTGGTCCCCGCATACAAGCATGATGTGATCGAGATCGAACCTGAGGAATCCTTGGCAGACATCCCAGACTACGTTGTACAACGTCTCCGGACTCAACGGAATCGCGCCCGGGAATTTCCTCGCTGCCGCACCTTCTGAATACGGGATCACGGGAGCACTGATCGAGTCAGTACGTTCTGCGATCGCTTTAGACAGTGCTTCAGCAATGCGAAAGTCTCCTGTAGGGCATTGCGGCCCGTGCTGCTCCGTGGATCCCATTGGGATGAGGATAACCGGATTCTTGCGGAATGCCTCTTCCGCCTCCCTGAAAGTCATCCTTGCCAGCTCATGTTTCTTCACGCTCACGGCACCTTCCTTTTTCCGATAGGAGACAAACTGCCTGCTTGTTCTTGTGCCCCACAATCACCCCCTTTCCCTCAGTCCGGGCAGTTGTGATACTCACACGTCCGCGATTCCAGAAGCTTGTTTACGTGTTCGGACAGGATCATCTCGCGAGTGGCATGTATTTCCTTTCTCCAGCCCTCCTCACGTACTAGTTGTGCCTCCACCGCTGCGCACACGTCGGCGATACGTTCTTGCGGAACAGCAACCACGCCATCTCCGTCTGCCACGATCACGTCGCCGGGACGGACGACCGCTTCACCCACTTGGATCGGATAGTTCATTTCGCCGGGCGGGACATCAATGCAAGGGGCAAGGGGAGTGACGCCGCGGGCATGGATGGGGAATCCCGTCTCCCTTATTTGTTCGACATCCCTCACAAGGCCATCAGTGATCATTCCGCCCAATCCACGCGTTTCCGCCATCAGAGCCATGATCCCACCCCACACGCAGAAGCGCGCGTGTTCACTCCCTACGATTACGATCACGTCACCGGGTCTGGCCACTTCGATCGACTTCAGCACCAATAGCTCGTCGCCAGGTGACTGCCTGACAGTCCATGCCGGGCCGACGATTCGCTTCGGCGGCGTGTACACCGACTTGATGTAGTCTGGAAATACATTTCGTTTACCGAGTACGTCCGAAATAGTGGCAACAGGATATCGCCATAATCCCTCATATGCCGCGGGATCCGGTCGCGAGAAATCCATGTTGATTCTGTATTCCGGTGTTGCTCTATGGCTCGGCATTCTCTGACTCTTCACGCTCTCCTCCTTGGTATCATCGCACTCGTATCTGGTCTGCTTGGGGCGCTTTGCAGGACTCTTTTCACACGATCAACGATGTGCGATACTTCCACCTATCACTATCGACAATATATCTGCTATACAGAACAATACCCCCTTTCTCGTCATATACATTCCTTTTGACCTGAAGCACCGGACACCTTTCCCCAAGCCCGAGTATCGTTCGCTCCTTCTTCGATGGAATGATTGCATCGACTTCTTCCTTTGCCTGCGTACATCGGACAGCGAACGTGTCACGCATGAACATCATCATGGATTGAAATGTCCGATCCTGTCGGAACGGCCTCGCGGGGAAGCGAGGGGCCAGCACATCACTTAGGTAGGCCACGGGCTTCCTTTCATATAGACGGACACGTTCAAGGTGAACGGCAGGCTGAGCGCCGTCAAGACCGAGTGCTTTCCTAATGACAGGCGATGGAGGCTTCACAGTGATTTTGAGTGTGAGTGCCTCTATACTAGCCATGTGCTGACTGTAGTAGTAAGAGAAACTCGAGAGTTTACCGATAGGGGTACCGGGCCGGATATTGCTTACGAAGGTGCCGCGTCCCGGCTGCCTGACTATGTGCCCTTCCAATGCCAGTTTATCCAGAGCCTGCCTTATTGGGGTACGACTGACGCCATAGATCCGCTGCAGCTCCTTCTCACTGGGTAATCGTTGTCCGGTAAGCAAACGGCCGGATTGGATTTGGTCCAGGAGCCTCTTCCAGACGTGGTCTCGCAAAGTGTCTGCCAGTGTTCCTCCTCGAAAAGTAATAATGTAGTAATGTTACTATATATGTTTGACACAGTCAAGAGTTACGTATCTAATATATTGTCACTGCAGACCATAACAGATCAGGCACGTTCCGATCCTTCTGGCAGCAAGAAGAAGCATTTCCTTCGCGTCTTCCGCCCTTGCAGATCACGATCAGGGCAGGGCTAAGCTACCGATGCATCACACCGGTCTCGACATTCCTTCGGAAGGCCCTCTAGGCAATTTGTGAGTGTATCCACACAATATAACGTCAATAGAGGTCTGACATTTGCCCGGCTCGCACTGATAGGAACCGGCGAACACGGGACCCAGCTAGGCCGCAAAGGAGCGAATGCTGAAAACGCTCACAGACGAATAACTCGCCCGACAAACAGGATCGCGCCGGTCAGAATGTCGCGGATGACGAATAGGAAGGGTCGATCGATAGTCAGCATCACCGGCGGACCGGGGACAGCAGTGGTTCCCACAATCACTGCAGTGGCGGCGGCGGCTTCGGTACCTGCCTCATCGACAGATACAAACGCCTTGTGCAACACACCGGAGATGAAGAGATCTTTAGATCCGTCGATCCCGGAGAAGTCGGCCACATTCGGCAGGAATGCATCCTCCATCCCGAGTGCCTCGAGCGGCTCGGTCAGAGACACGTCGTAGGAGAACTGGAACTTCGGCATTCTAAGATCTACCTGTCGTGAAGAGACCGCAGCAACGATCTCTTCGTATTTAGCAAGATCGAGTGCGTCCTCGAACGCCGAGAACTTTCCGGCATCAGGAACAAGGAGCAACATCGACAATTCATCGCCGTTGTACGGCAACTCGACCGCCTGTACGTCACCGACCCGCGTATAGGGCAACATCTCCTGCTGATGCATCATCGATACAAAAACCGGCGATCCGGACAGAGGAATGAAAGGACCGCTGTACGTTTCTTCATCGTCGAACGGATGCAGCCAGGGGGCGTTGAAGTAAATGGCGTTTGTCAATACAAGCCTTGTATCGCTGCTGATGCTCCCTTGAGGAAGCAGATCATTGATTCGATTAGCCGTCTGATCGCTCACCCAGTCGTTGATCGTAATGCGGGAAGCGTCGGGATCATCGATGAAATCGAGCAACCGCAGACCGGCGCCGTAGTTCACGGCCAGCGTGTCGAGGTATTCGCCGCAAAATGGATGCCCTTGCTGCCCCCACACTGCATTCACGATGTTCAGACGAAACCCCTCCCCTTCATACGGGGCCGATACCTCGCCCCGGCTATTCAACTCAAGGTCGAGTGCATTAATGGCAGGATGGAGTGCCTGTTGACCGAGCGTGAAGTGGAGAGCGTCAGCGATTTGGGTCTCCGTCTCTTCCTGCGCGCCGGCATAGACCATCGCCAGTGCGGATGAGATACTGTACGGGGAGAAGAACAGATTAGTTTCAGAATCGACGATTTCGTGGAACAGGGCAAAAGCAAACGCCGAGTTTCCAGAAACCAGCTCGGACGCATCTGCGGCAGTGACCTCTGGGTGAAGATCGCGCGCCAGATCAGACTGAGCCACCGAATCATCCTGCGGAAGATCCGCCCACCACCAATCGCATCCGGTCGAAACAACAATAACAGCGGCAAGAACAAGAATGCACCCAATCGTCAGCACACGTAACTTATTCATCCCATTCACCTCACTGGTGGATGATTGTTTTCCATGCCGTCACGAAGATGGGAGAAGCAGCAAAGCACACGCCCATTACCGCACCATGAGTGAGCATTCTCACCAATCACCCGCATACGCCACAGAATACGGCTTGGCCAGACGTTGGGCGTACTCCCAATGAAGCCGGGCAAGTTGGCGGATGTGCAGCAGATCATGAGCAACCCAGGACGCCAGTATGTCGCCTGCTGACAGGGAACCCGCTGTTGGATGCGATTTGACGTTTTCCCAGGCCGGCGATGTCAGGCCACGCAGCCAGGCAATCGAATCGCCGCGCTCGGTGAGGAATGCACGCAGAGTTTCCACCAAGTCCCTATCGGCATAATCCCGCTTGCTGACCCACCCTGTAGGAT
>CAZBSW010000012.1:0-15094 GCA_964494835.1 uncultured Thermotogae bacterium | reverse complement strand
CATCCTATCCATCATGGAAGAGTACTTCGAACGCCAGAAGCGGATCGGCGAGATCCTGGTCGATCTTGGTGTGCTGTCGCACTCTGATTTGGCAAAGGTTCTGGATCTACAGAAGGACAAGTTCACAGATAGACTGATCGGTGACATATTGCTTGAGGAAGAGATGGTCGACAAGGAAGCGGTCGATCGGGCACTGATCATTCAAGGAAGGCATAGAGGGGGCTAAGGGCTCCACATAGCATTTCGCTCCTATTAACATGGAGCGAGCTGAAAAGGCAAACCGTTCGCGAGAGCGGGGCGCAAAGCCACAGACCTGCAGAAGGTAGCTGGGCTGCCAGTGCAGAAGGCCGCGAGAAAGGTGGGGAAAGAGGCTCCGGCCCCTGGTCCGGCTGGAGCCTCCTTCCTTTTGCAGCACGGAAATGTAGTGAGCAACATGGTGGAACGCTGGACTACTGCGGATATCGCTAAGTGCCGAGTAGTCTGCTATGTCGATTCATGGGAGTGTGCTTGTTTGGACTGGTACATGTTTCTATCGGCCTCATCTATTACCTGATCGATCGACTTGCGAGTATTTGGGTACCAGTGAGCGGTCCCCATGGATAGTGTGATTGGAAAGCCGACGAGATCGCTGATTCTCGACTCGCTCTGCAGAGCACGCTCGATACGCGCTTTCAGCTCATCCGTCTCAGCGGCGTTTTCTGGTAGAACAATGAGGAATTCATCACCACCATAGCGCACGACGAAATCCCCTTGTCTGATCTGCGTCAGAAGTAGGCTGGCAACTTCTTGCAGAACAGTATCTCCCGTTTGATGGCCGAAGCGATCGTTGATCTCCTTGAAACGGTTGATGTCGGTCATGAAGACGGTGATCGGCCTTTGGGAACGCTTTGCCCTTGCCTCCTCTCGCGGCAACGTTTCCGTCAGGAAGCGTCGATTGAACACGCCGGTCAGCGGATCACGTACCGCCTGCTCTTGCAGTCTCGACTTCAACGCCTCAATCTCGTCCAGCTGCGCTTGCAGGCGCCTGTTAGCCTGTTGCAGGTTTCTCTCCGCATGATATCGGGCGGTTATGTCACGCAATACGACTATCTGTCCGCTCACCTGTCCGACCTCATCCGCGAGCGGGGTGATACGGACATCCACGTATCGAGGCGGGTCTTGCTCCAGCAATACCTCTCCTTCGCTGATGTTATTTCCCCGGCAGATCCGCATGAGCGCGGGCCATCTTGCAAGCATTACATCTGTGGTTGCTCCGATCGGCACTCCCAAAGGGCCGAGGAGGCGTCGTGCTGCAGGATTGACATCGACGATTGTCCGCTTGGCGTCGATAACCAACACGGCGTCGCTCATGCTCTCGATAAGTATGTCGCGTGCGAATGGAACAAGGTTGAACCATTGCGAACCAAGGAGGACAAACATCAGTACCAGCCCGGTAATGGCGAAACTTGTAGGTACGATGTTCAGACCCGGGATTGGATCGAGCCCCCATATGTACATGAAGGTCGAAATCCAAGGCGGCAAAGCCGCGACGAGAAGAGTCGCCGTCTGCCGGCGCCGCAGAACAGATGCTGACAGGGCGGCGCGAACAAGGATGATTGTCGCGGCCAATACGTAGCACAACAGCACGGCCATGATCAAGAAGAATAAGGGGCCATGGTGATAGATGATCAGATTGCTTCCTGGGGATCCAGCGGTGAAACCCGTCCACACCAACCCGTGCCAAGCGTTTGTCGCCACTATGATGAGGTTGATGATCGGCCCGACCCAGAGTGCTACGAAGGCTCGGCGAGAGATGCTTCGGTTTACGTAGTAGAGTGAGAACATGAGAAGAAGCACGGCAGTGCCGCCCGATCCGACGTATTCGAGTGTAGAAAAAAGTATCTTTGCCGATTGTTTGACTGCTGCAGCTTCCATGCCGGCAACGAACGTCCACCAAGCGACGGCAAGCATGAGAATGGAAAGGACGGTACCGGCTCGGTTCTTACGCCGCTTCCAGATAAGGGTAGAGGCGCCCACCGAAAGTGCGGTTGCTCCCATCAAGATCCCAAAATACGGCGTTACTAACATAGTAGTTCCCGTACCCCTCCTTGTCGGGAAAGCTCCTGGGTCTTAATGTTCAGTATTAGGGCTGCGAAATCCGTAATCATGATATGTGAATCATGTTGCGATTGCCAAGTCGTGTTTTCTGGGAACGAAAGCGGATAAGCGATGCAAACCGGATGCAGCGCTGTTGACGGCAGTGGATGATTTTACGATACTGGTTTCTTGGGGGTGGAAAGGATGAGACAGTTGGTAGTGCTTGTCGGTCCGGCTGGGTCGGGGAAAACAACGTTTCGCGATCGTCATCCAGAATGGGCGATTGTGTGCAAGGATGATATTCGGCGAGGCGTATTTCATCGCGACTTCGACGCCACCTATGAAGACACCGTATCCAAGATATTTGCCGCCGTCCTGATAGAGGCCGTCGAGTCGCCTGCCGACGTCGTCTGCGTTGACAGCACTAACCTGACTCGTGCCGAGCGTAGCCCCCTCATCGAAGTGGCGCAAGCATGCGGGCGGAGTCCGGTGGCTTATGTGATGCCGCTTGCACCCCTTGAAGACCTGTACCAGCGCAAGTTGCAACAATTGTCTGAGCTTGCCTCCCAGAACCCTCAGATTGTCGTGGGCGGCTTTCCAAAGGAACGCTATGCGCGGATGTTCGATAGCTACGAAGCCGTAACCGCAGGTGAGGGTTTCGATCGTGTGGTGTACGAAGTGCCTGTTGCGCGAACGCAGTCCGAGACCAAAGCGCGTAAGCCCCGTCGTGCACGGAGAAAGGCGATCAACCAACTCAAGCCTCTACCGCTTTTCGGACAATAGAAGACGCGCCCGCGACCTTTTCGGCCGTAAGGGCGCGCATTTTGGACATGTCTGTTCTATTGCCTAGTCGGTGGCGGCTTTGCTGACAAACGAGACGTAGTCTTCTTCGGGTATTGCCCCTTCGAAACTGAGGTCTTCGTTCAGCACGATCTTGGGAACCGCCATCACGTTGTAATGGCTGGAGAGCTCCGGAAACTCATTTGCCATAACCATGTCGGCTGTAACATTGTCCGACTCCATTGCCATCATGTGAGCAGTGCGCACCGCGCGCGGGCAGTAGGGACAGCTAGGGGTCACGAATACCTGGATGTGAACCGGCCCCTTCAATCGAGACAGGACATTCTTTGTCTCCGGTGACAGCGACGTGTTGCCGGATCCCACATCGATGATGTCCTCGACCAACGATGAGAATTCGTACCCTGACGGGGTTCCTCGAAAGCGGATTCCGTAATCGGTCTTCCCTTCGACGACCACTGTCGGCGCGCCATCCACCTTGTACACCGTCGCCTTTTCCTTGTCACGGGTAAGATCGTAAACGACGAATTCGAGCTTATCGGACAGATTGGCGGTCTCTTCGAGGAGTGTGCGCGTGTCATCGCAGGTAGGGCACTTGTCCTCCTTGGTGAACAGGACCAGCCTCACCTCGTTGTCGAGCTTTGCGAACTCATCGCGCAGGTACTGTGTGTCTTTTTCTGAAATAAGAGACATTGCGCGCCTCCTAGTTTAGCTGCAACAACGAGTCGATCCGCGATCGGTCGAATCCGACAATGATTTCCCCATCAATATCGACAACCGGCACTCCCTGTTGGCCGCTCTTCTGTACCATCTCCATTGCCCGAGTCATGTCGACGGAAACATCGATGTCGTCAAATGGTACCCCACGAGTGTGAAGATACTCCTTTACCGCGGAACACCAGGGGCAAGTTGGCGTCGAGTAGACAATCACTGTGTGGTTCATCGTCCTTCCTCCTTATCAATCATTCTGATCAGATCCTGGATACGTTCAGCCAAACGATAGCAGTTTCGTGATCCCTTTCTTTCCTTTATCAATATGCCGGCGTGCTCCATCTTTCTCAGATGATAGGAGATCGCCGGTTGGCTCAGGTCGAGGCGACCGAGGATTTCCTGACATTCTATCTTTCGCTGGGCGAGCATGCGTGCGATCTCCAGTCTGGTGTCGCTTGCAAGGGCAGCGAAGATATCGATCCACTTCTGTGTGCGTTCATCGATCATGGTTATTGCTCCTTGCTCACTGGTGAGTAATGATAGATAATAATGGGCGGCTTGTCAAATATTTAAATACTTAAATGCGCGGAGGCAGCACAATGTTAACACTTGTCAGGCTTGTCAAAGGGATGCAGTTCGTCGGTAAGGGGCCTAGCGGCCATGCTGTGCTGATGGATGCTTCTCCGAAATCGGGCGGGGATGACAGCGCAGCCCGCCCGCTGGAGGTTCTCCTATGCTCGCTGGGGGCATGTACAGGCATGGATGTTGTCTCGATTCTTCGCAAGATGAAGACCGAACCTGCGGAGTTGGAGATCGAGATTGAGGATAAGCGTGCCGAGGATTATCCCACGGTGTTCACCGACCTACATATTGTCTATCACGTCCGCGGCGATGTTCCAGAGGCGAACTTGCAGAAAGCGATCGATCTGTCACTCGCCAAATACTGTCCAATCGCCAACAGTTTGGCCGGCGTGGCGACGATTACCTCGGCTTACGAGATTGAGCGTGGCTAACGGTCCTCGGCCTTTTCCAGTATTCGTTCGATATCAACGTTGGAACGAATGAGGCTGATGGCGCGATCGAGCCGATCTCCGGCGCAGATACGGGAATGGCTGAGAAGACCGTCGCACAGTGTAGCTGCGGCCATCGGTTCCTGCCCTACAAGGACGATCGGTACCCCGCGGTCGTTTGCCTTTTGCACGATGTCACGTTGCGGTAGATGGTTTCCGGTAAGGATGAGGCAGCGCAATCGGTGCGCGGCCAGTGCCGCGTGCTGGATCTTGATGCGATCACCGCCGGTGATCACTCCGAGGTCGGGTGTTCGCCTAAACAGGCGGAGGGCGGATTCCGGGCCTGTAGCCGCGATTCGGAAGTAGCGCACCTCCTTATCGAGAGGAACATCGGTTACCACGCGGCCTTTGAGGAGTTCCACAATCTCCTCCACGTAGACGGAATGTAGCGATAGATCATAAGGGACGATTCCCAGCACCTCGGCTCCGCGGTCATCGAGAAACGGCGAGAATACATCGATCAAGCTGTTCAACTGTGTCTCGATTGAGACGCTGTTCAGTATCACGCCCAGAATACGTGACTGGCTTCCAAGGAGACGGATTGCGCAGAGGATACGGTCAATTGCGGCCTCTCCATCATACCTGGTGAGGAGAAGGATGTCCGCATGCAACGTCTCGGCAAGGTCGAAGTCGCTCAAGCCCGCGCCCATTCCCAGGCCGAGGTAGCGTCGACCTTCCACGAGCGCTACCTTGCGATCCTTGGTGATCTGGTCAAATGAATTGAGGATGTGCTGGCGAAAGCCGTAGTCACCGGATTCGACCGCCTCCTGGAGGAACGGGCCTTCCAGAGCAACCGGAGCGACCAGTTTGACGTCATCATTCAATCCGAGAATCGAGCGGATTGCCTTCGCGTCACGGTCGATCGGCTCTCCTGTGGTGTATGATACCGATGAGCTGATCGGCTTCATATAGGCAAACGGCGTTTGAGAGTCGTTAAGGGCCTGTCCCAAGGAAAGTGAGAGTATGCTCTTCCCGGCGTGGCTCTCTGTAGATACGATGAGCAAAGTCTTCATTGTGAGGTGATGATATTGCCTCGACGCAAATCGGACAACGTTCTTCATCCCCCCTAGTCCACAACTTGCTCATCTTTCATCCACACGGTCTTCACACTCCGCCCCTAGACTGACTATTAGCCAGACAGAAACACTCCCGATGCAGCGCGGGTGAGCCCAGGCCCGCCGGGTGGATGACTGGGGATTCGAACGAAGGAGACGGCGTCCTGGGCTTACCGCGACGGGAGCGCGGTATTTCCCTATAATGATATGCGATGAAACGCATTCTGATAGTAGACGATGAAGAAATGATCGTTCGCACGGTGAAGGCGTACCTCGATCAAGAGGGCTTTAAGACGTACACCGAGTATGATGGCGAGAAGGCGCTACGTGCTTTTGAGGAAAAGGAGCCGGACCTGATAATCCTTGATCTGATGTTGCCTAAGTTAAGCGGCATTGAGGTCACAAAGAAGATCCGCGCGACATCGACGGTACCGATCATCATGCTTACGGCTAAGGCGGAAGAAGCCGACCGAGTAGTGGGATTGGAACTCGGCGCCGACGACTATGTTGTGAAGCCGTTCAGTCCACGTGAGTTGGTTGCCCGTGTTCGTGCCGTATTGAGGCGTATCGAGGGCGAGACCGGTGCGACGGAACGGATCGTAAGCGGTGACTTGGAGATCGATATGCGGATGCGCGAAGTCAGGGTCGGCGGCTCCGCAGTCGAGCTGACCCCGACCGAGTTTGATCTGTTGGCGTATTTGGCGCATCACCCCGGACAGGTATTCACCCGATTGCAGCTGCTGCGAGAGGTACAGGGCTACACCTACGACGCCTTCGCCCGTACGATCGACACGCACGTCAAGAATCTACGTCGAAAGATCGAGCAAAACCCAAGAGAGCCGCACTATATTATTACGGTGCATGGAGTAGGGTACCGGTTTACCAGAGAGTCGTGATATGATCCGACGCTTCCCATTTGCTCTGAAACTCGGTCTTTCCTTTGTTGTCGTCATCCTGGTGTCGGTCGCGCTCATCTATTTCATGACGGCACGCGCGGTGACCGGCCGCTTTGCTGCCTACAGTGAGCAGAACAAACAGAATGTAGCCAAGCAGGTGTGCGGGCTACTCGCCGAATACCGTATGCGTACCGGCACCTGGCTCGGCGTCGAGCGGCTTCTCTCGACACAATATACGGTGGTCGTCAACGGGCAGTTGATTGTTCGGCGTACGTCGTTGATTGGCGGAGATTTCTCTCTTGCCGACGAGAATGGGATCGTGGCCGTATCTACAGAAGAGAAGAAGGTGGGAACGGTCCTGACTCCGGATGAAATTGCGTCCGGAATCGCGATCAGGGAAGGCGGAAATCGCATCGGCACACTTCTCATCGACGACAGCAGCTCTCCACTCGCACCGGCCGAACAGGCGTTCCTCTCCTCGGCGCTGCGTTCCGCGCTGTTAGGAGGAGGAATCGCGACTGGTGTGGCGCTTCTGTTATCGGCGATCCTGATATCGCAGGTGTCGTCACCACTGCGCCTATTGGCGCGCGCCACCGAACGGATTGCGCAAGGCGATCTGTCGCAGCGGGTGAAACTCAGAGCGCGGGATGAGTTCAGCCGGTTGGGAGAGTCGTTCAACCGAATGATCGATAACCTCCGCCGGTCAGAGACAGTCCGAAAGACGATGACCGCCGACATTGCGCATGAGTTGCGCACGCCGGTGACGATCATTCAGGGTAATCTGGAAGCGATCCTCGATGGTATCTACTGCGCGGACGCGGAGACGATCGCTCCCATCTATGAGGAGACGCTCCATCTGGGGCGTTTGATCGATGACTTGCGTGACCTTGCACTTGCGGAAGCGGGCGAGCTGCGGTTGACAAAGGAGCCGACGGATGTCCTCGCGCTGGCGCGCCAGGTGGCGGAGACCGTGAACGCATCGCTTGACAGTGGCAAGACGGTTGTCGTTGAAGCTGCGGACGAGATCCCGTTGCTGGATCTCGATTCGAAACGTATGCGCCAGGTGCTGGTGAATCTGTTGAGCAACGCCCTGCGGTACACTCCTGACGATGAAAAAGTGATGATGGAGATCGAGGCCTCGGACGAGGCGGTGATCATACAGGTGGCGGACCACGGACCGGGGATTCCCGAGCATGAACTTCCACACCTATTCGAGCGATTCTACCGCGGCGATACGGCGCGTGCCCGTGCCGACGGGGGCAGCGGCCTCGGATTGGCCATTGCCAAACAATGGGTGGAAGCACACGGCGGGACGATCGCCGCCAGCAATCGACCGAGTGGAGGTGCCTGTTTCAGCATCAGCCTCCCTATTGCTTGACTTTCGGCCGATGCAATCGATAGGATACGACCAAATGGAAGAACGGTTCTATAACCCACACGCAGGAGCGCTGTCGTTTGATGGAATGGTGCGCGCAATTGTCGCCGAGATGCGCGCCGATCCCAAGGCGAGCTACGAAATACTTGTCGGGACCGATTCTTCAGTCGGTGGGATTCAGGTAGACTATGTAAGCGCGATCGTTATCCATAAGATAGGTAAGGGTGGGCACTACTACTGGATGCGGCGAAGAGAGAAGAAGACGGGTTCATTGCGCCAGCGGATATGGCGCGAAGCCTGGCTTTCGTTCGAGCTGGCACAGCGATTGCTCAAGCGGCTGTCCGACTTTTCCCTCCTCACGTTCAATCTGGAGATCCACGTCGATATCGGAGAGAACGGGCCCACCAAGGTGATGATTGACGAAGTGGTAGGGATGATCATCGGCAGCGGTTTTGCCGTTCGTATCAAGCCAGAAGCGTATGCCGCCACTTCCGTTGCCGACAAATATACGTAGAGGATTAGCCCGAGAGAAGAATGCGGTAGGCGTCATTGCGCGAAATCCCAGTGGCACACATCAGGATGTGCATCGCGGCTCTGGTAGGGATTCCTTCTTTCTTGAGTAGCAGCGCGAGCTCATTTGTCAGCCGTTGATCGGATGTCTCTTCTTTCCGGGTGGTTCCGCCGATCAGCATTATGCATTCGCCCCGTATCTGATCCCGTTTGCTGAGTGTCAAGATGATCTCACGTGCCGTGCCGCGCAAGTATTCCTCGTGCACCTTGGTGATCTCGCGCGCCAGAACGAGTCTTCTGTCGGGGAGAACTGCGGCGATCGCCTCCAAGTCGTCGAGGAGCCGGTGCGGCGAAGAATGCACAATCACCGTGCGTGTCTCATTGGCGATGCTTTCCAGATATCTAAGCCGTTCCCCCTCTTTTCGTGAAAGAGTGCCATCGAACGTGAAATGATCGGTGGGTAGGCCCGATGCGACCAGAGCAGCAATCAATGCTGTCGCCCCGGGAACAGGAACAACCTTGAATCCGGCTGCAATCGCGGCCCGCACCAGCGGGTATCCAGGGTCGCTTATGAGGGGAGTTCCGGCATCGCTCACGAGGGCGAGGTCTTTTCCACACTTCAGCATCTCTAACAATGGTGTGCAACGCTCGGTTTCCACTCCTTGGAAGTAGCTTGCCGTAAACGGTGTGTTGATGCGGTAACGCAACAGGACGCGGCGGGTGTTGCGCGTATCCTCAGCGATTATGTGGTCGACTGCGCGTAAGGTGACGATCGCCCGCAGCGTAATGTCACTCATGTTGCCGATCGGGAGAGATACAAGATAGAGCGTGCCCGCCATACTTGCCCTCACTTTTGTCGTCTGCTTACGTTATGGCACGGGATCGATTCCGCCGGGATGAAACGGGTGACAGCGTAAGATGCGGCGTATTGCCAGATATCCGCCCTTGAACGGGCCGTATCGGGTGATCGCTTCTTTGCCGTACTGGGAGCAGGTCGGGTAGAAGCGGCATCTGGATGGGAAGAGCGGCGATATGAACCGCTGGTAAAGCGTTATCGATCCAACGAGAAGCCTCTTCAACATGCCTTACAGTATATCCCCACCTCTACCTCTTGACAATTAGCAGTTAGCATGCTATACTGCTAATAGCAGTCAGCCTAGCAGACTGCTAAAAACATAGCAAAGGAGGAACCTACGATGAGAAACAGACTTCCGAGTGTATGGACTGAGCCGTTGCTTATTGGAAGTGGCCTCACCCGCGTGTTCGATGACTTATTCCGCGACTTCCATAACGTTGGATTCGACATTTCACCGACCTTCGGACGTAGCGATATCTATGAGAAGGACCGGAATCTGGTCATTGAGACTGAGCTCCCCGGCGTAAGAAAGGATGATATCTCGCTCAAGGTCGAGGACGATACGCTGTGTATCTCGGGTGAGATGAAACGGCAGGAAGAGGTGAAGAAAGAGCATTACTTCCGTATGGGACGCCGTTATGGCAGCTTCCAACGCTCTTTCCCGCTTCCGGCCGATCTTGCGGACAAGAACGCGATCAAGGCTCACTTTGAGGACGGTATCCTCAAGGTTACGATCCCTCTCAAAGAGTCGATCAAAGAGAAAGAGAAGCCGATCGAGATCAGCGTAAACTAAGGAAGAAGGACTGACAAGCGGCCCCGCAGTGTCGGGGCCGTTTCTTCATTATGCACGGTAGTGATGCGTAAGTGGCATACGCCTTCCCATGCCGAATGCCTTTGGCGAGATCTTTATCACCGGCGGTAACTGTCGACGTTTGTATTCGTTGCGATAGTAACGGGCGAGAACATCGTCGACCATAGACTCGGAAAAGCCGCGAGCAACCAAGGAGGAGCGTGATGCTGCCTTTTCGACCAATTCCTTGAGAATAGCGTCAAGGGCGGGATAAGGGGGAAGATCGTCCGCATCGGTCTGGCCGGGACGAAGCTCTGCTGATGGTGGCTTATCGATGATCTGCTGCGGGATGGTCCCATCCATCGCAGCTGCCATTGCGAACACCTGCGTCTTGTACAGATCGGCGATTGGTGCGAGTGCTCCCACGGTGTCACCATATAGGGTGTTGTAGCCCATCGCGATCTCGGACTTGTTCCCCGTAGTGAGGATAAGAGCGTTCCGCTCATTGGCCATGCTCATCAATAGTGCTCCCCGGACGCGTGCCTGCAGGTTCTCGGCAGTGAGGCCGACAATCGGGACTGGTGTTGCGGTGTGGCAGGCGGAGACGACGTCGGATATCGGGACCGTGGAGAGATGGATTCCAAGGCTGTCCGCGATTGTGCATGCGTCTTCCTTGCTCGCGTGTGATGTGATCTCACTTGGCATGAAGACGGCGATTACCGCGTCCTTACCCAGCGCCTCTGTTGCCAGTGCGGCCACCAGCGCCGAATCGATCCCGCCGGAGATGCCGACGAGCACTTGTGAGAATCCGTTCTTCCGAACGTAGTCGCGAATGCCGAGGATTATTGCCTGTCTTGCCGCTGTAAGTGAGTCTTCCGAGGAAGTGGGTGTGGGGGCAAGTTGTTCACTGTCGATGATGAATAGGCCGACGGTGAAAAACGGGGCCTGGTAAACAAGTCTTCCGTCGGGTGCGGTTATGAAACTGCCTCCGTCGAATACGAGCTCGTCCTGTCCGCCGACGAGATTGGCGTAGAAGAGAGTGATCCCATTCTCTTGCGCCCGACGGGCAGCGAGCCGGCGCCTGATCTCGCTTTTGCCAATGAAGAACGGCGAGGCGGAGATGTTTATCACCCACTCCGCGCCCAGACTCGCCTGTGTATCGGTCGGTCCATCATCGACCCACAGATCCTCACATATGTTTATTCCTATCGACCGTCCGCGAAAGTCTAACACCTGCGCCCCCGGGCCAGGGGTGAAATAGCGCTTCTCCGAATATACGTCGAACGTCGGCAAGATCAGCTTGGGGATCGACGCCACCAGCTCTCGATCCGCAAAGAACAGTGCGCAATTGAAAAGATCGGTCCCCGCTCCGTCGGCGAGAGAGGACGGATCGGCGAGGTTCTCGCCGTTCTCGTGCTTCTGCGAGGTTATCCCTCCGACGATTACCCCCATCCCGCTCGACGCAAGACGGATCTCTTCCTCTGCCTCCTCTATCTGCCGTACGAACCCATCCCGCCAGAGGAGATCGAGCGGAGGATAGCCACACACGGCAAGCTCGGGAAATATGATCAAGTCACATTCCGCTCTGCGCGCGCGTTCGATGTAGAAGAGGATCTCCTTCAGGTTGTCGTCGATCGCACCAATGATCGGGTTGATTTGGGCAAATGCCAGGCGCATGCCGAGATTATATGCTGCTGTCATCGTTGTCTCCAGCACAGACGCTAAGAGCGAGGCGTTCCACATATCGTAGCAGTTTCGCGGCCTCCTCATCGTCAAGGCGGTCGATTGCCCCCACGGGAAGATCGCCCAGTTTGATCGGTCCCAATGCGACACGCTTCAACCGGACCACACTGAGTCCGAAATGTGAGAATAGCCGCTTTATCTCGTGGTTTCTCCCCTCGGCGATCGTGATGATAGCGCGTGGCTCGCGCCCGGTGATCTCCCCCGCGATGATCCTGAGAACGTCTCCGGTATCTTCGATCCCACCGCGCATAGCGGAGAAAATCCGGCGCATTTCTTGCGCGCCAGGAGGGCGACCCAGCCACACGTGATAGACCTTGCGCGCACAGAAGCTGGGATGGGTCAGCCGATGCACGAGTGTCCCGTCATTCGTTAGAAGGATGAGCCCTTCCGCATCTTGATCGAGTCGGCCGGCCCAGGTATAGCCGACAAATCCTTCCGAACGTAACACGCGTCCGAGGGTGTTGCCCGAGTGAGGATCGTCGTGACTGCACAACACACCCTTTGGTTTGTGGTAGCGATAGAAGCGAAGCTGTGGCGGCTCAAGCGCAAGAGGATGTCCGCGCAGCCGCAGATCCGCGATTTCGTCGCGAGCAACCAGCAGGAACGGATCGAACACCGTGGTGTTGTCCACATCGACCTCTCCCGCGGCGATCAACTCCTGTGCCTTGCGACGCGAGATTCCGCCCTCTTCTTGTACAATCCGCCAAAGCTTCATCTGTGCCTTATCACGATCCATGTGACAAGGGATAGCGCAATATGCCGGCCGAATCAACTTGATCGTTTCAATCTGAGCGATTGTTGTGCATAATAGGAAAGGCACATTCAGAGGAGGATCAGAGTTGGGGCTTTCGATCGAACAGCTTCCCCTCGGGGATCGGAGATTGCGTCAGTTCGTCAAGGTTCCTTGGAAGATCAACTACGGCGACCCAAACTGGACGCCACCATTGCGTGCGGACATGCTGGGAAGCCACCTGCTGGGCATTACCGGACTCCTCACGACGCGACACCCCTACCATCAGAATGCCGCTGTTACACATTTCTTGGCACGAGATGGGAAAGAACTGCTGGGTCGTGTCTCGGCTGCGGTCAACCATCGCTTCAATGAGCACTACGGATCACGCATCGGCTTCTTCGGGTTTTTCGACACTGTAGAGGATCATGATGTGGCGTTTGCCTTGCTCGATCACGCCTGTACCTGGCTGGCGGAACAAAAGATGGAAATTGTCCGCGGTCCGGGCGGATATTCGGCGGCCACGCATGAATCTCACCAAGGCGTGCTCATCGACGGCTTCGACACTCCGGCGACCATCGAACTGACGCACAACCGTCCCTACTACGGCGAGTACCTTGAACAATACGGCTTTGCCAAGGCGAAGGACTATCACGCATACATGATCGAGATCTCCAGGGAGCCGGACGAACGGTTGGGGCGAGTCGTCGACGAGGTGCGTTCCCGGCGCCGGATTGAAACACGCATGATCGACATCTCCCGCACCCGCGAGGAAGTTGATCGCATCGTGGAGATATACAACGAAGCGTGGACGGACAACTGGGGGTTCCTTCCCCTAACGGACGATGAGGCAGCAGCAATGGCCGCAAGCCTGAAACTTGTCGCCGACCCTGGATTGATGCGGTTTGCCTACGTCGATGGTGAACTTGCCGCAGTATTGGGGGCGCTTCCTGATCCGAATGTCCCGCTCCATCCGCGCTGGAACCGGCTGCGCGACACCGATATCGTGCGAGTCATCCGCCTGTTGCGTACCCGGCGGCGCATTCCCCGCTTGCGGCTGATGTTCTTCGGTATCCGGCCTCGCTTCAGAAAGCTGGGAGTCGATGCTGTATTGTACCACGAGGTACTCGGCTACGCCCTCGCCCGTGAATACCGGACATGTGAGCCATCGATGCTCCTGGAAGACAACGACCTCATCTTACGGGCATCGAAATTCATGGGCGGACGGCGCTACAAGACGTGGCGTATATACGAAATGCCGCTGTAGTGACCGAACGCGTTCTTCAATATCGCCGGTCCCCTTTCCCTATCTACGATCGATCTTCACTGGTTCGGTATACCCATCTGCTGCACGCACGTGTATGGGCGTTGTAGGACGTATCGGAGACGAAAGAGAGAAGGCCCGCCACATTGTGGGGGCCTTCTCGTTGCGGCAGTGAGGGCAGTAACTGCCTTGGGAGGACCTACTAATTTCCTCCGATGTGGATGCGGAACACGAAGTGCCACTTGCCGTCGGGGCCGAAGTACCAATACCAACCGGAGCCCGGGGTACCTGAATGCCATCCGCCGTGAGACCAGTACCAGCTTCCACCAGGGAACCAGCCGGAGAACGGTGGATACGGATAGTAACTCGGGGGCTGCGGGTAGTAACCCGGCGGTGTGTAGCTGGGAGGCGTGTAGCTGGGGGGTGGGTTGTAGCTGTACCCGCCTTCGATGATAGTGAACGAAGTCCACGCGGTCGCCCACGTTGGGGTGGGGGTGATCCCCATGATCTGTCCCTGGATCTGACCCATTGCACTATTGGCATTGGGCGCGATCTGGGGGAACGGTTCTTGGTACATGCTCGGAGTTAGGGAGAGGGGAGTAAGACTGGCAAAGATCTGCAACCGTTCTAATCCTGCCGGGGGAGTGATCTGGAATTGGTAGTTGGCGTCGGGCAGAGTGTGTGCTCCCGCGTTGACGAAGTTACTCTGCGAATAGGAGTTGGGGAAGATAAGGCGGACGACTCCATCGGGCTGCAGGTCATAGATATAGATATAGGCCGGTTGGTTGACGGTGAAATATATAAACGCGTTCTCACCGACGGTGTAAGTCGATTTGTTCGTCCAGATATTTACTGTGAGGTTTCCGGGGTTTGGGGAAGGGACGATTCCCAATGGGGCGGGTGTTCCGTCCGATCCGTAGAGACTGACTACGGCGATGATACTGATCAGGAGTATGGCCAGCATTATGCTCAGTTGCTTCTTCATTTTTATCACCTCGCGTAATCTACACCCCCGGTTTGCTTCCGGTTTCAACTGCCGTCTCAGCATGGGGGCCGGGCGACGTTGCTATCTCATCCCATCGTGCTTATCGTTTGTGTGTGATGAAAGTGATCGGTCTTGCCGGCGAGGCCGGCAGTGGGAAGAGCGCGGCCGCCCGCGCCCTGGGGCAACCGGGCCGGGTTTTGTGGGGGGCTCTCGATCCCGCGGCTTTGGATTAGTT
>CAZBSW010000011.1:0-15398 GCA_964494835.1 uncultured Thermotogae bacterium | reverse complement strand
TCTGATGATGCATTCTCCACGCTCTTCCGAACACCGTCCACCGCGTCTGTAGAGAATCCATCTGCCCCTACCTTACGGCACACGCGATCCGAGACAATGCTGCCTCCTATGAGAATGATGACCCGGTCGCGGAGCCCGGCCTGCTCGAACGCCTCGACGGTGCTTCGCATTGAGTCGAACGCAACGGTCAATAGGCAGGAGAGCCCGACAATTCGTGCCCCCGTCTCCTTCACCGCCTCAACGAACCGCGACGGGGAAACGTCCACTCCCAAGTCGGTGACGTCGAAGCCCTCGGCGCGCAACAGGGAGCAGAAGATATTCTTGCCGAGGTCGTGGATGTCGCCAGCCACAGTACCGACAACGACTGAGCCAAGCCTCGACTCATTCGCGCCGCCGATGAGAGGCTCCAGGGGCTTCATGCACTCGCTGAAGATGTGGCTGGCCATTATGAGTTCCGAAAGGTAGAACTCACCCGAAGAGTACTTGTCCCCGACTTGTGACATTCCGATCCTGCACTCCTCGATAATCTGAGTGGCAAGGACTCCCTCATCCACCTTCCGTCTGACGATGGCAAGACAGCGACCCCGATCGAGTGCGACGATCGCGTCTGCAAGTTCGTGTTTCATCTCCCGATACTCTCCTCAGTACAACACACCATCACGCGTGATGGAGCCGAGTTCTCGCGGCCTGTGCGACAGGAACGAGCACCCTGTCTCGGTGATGGTGATCATGTCCTCAAGTTTGATGCTCCCGACGCCCTCCACATACACCGCCGGCTCTATAGTAAGGGTCACTCCCTCCGTGAGCGGCGCATCTTCGGTATCGAGGCTGGGCCACTCAAAGGATGTGGCAACCCCCCACGCCATGCCCCATCCGGTGCAGCACATCGTACCCCGCTGCACGGATGACCTCGGCTCCTGCGATATGCAGCCGCTTACGCGCCACCCCATGGCACGGAATCCGTGCCAGATTCTCTCCCGCCGGGAACGCAGTTGGAGGGAGCAGTCAGGCGTTCCAACGGTTGCCAATCCGCCCTCCTCTTTCATTGTGATGCTTGAGTTCACGCTCTGACATCCATCGAATGCTTTATCCAGCGGCCCTCGCAAGGATTTCCAAGCGAAACGTGGGCTACAACATCGGTCTTGGAGATGGACAACGCAACTGCAGACACGGTCCCGGCAAGCCTTCCCTCATATTCATAATGCGTGCACGGACAGCTTGTGCCCGGACGAATCGTATCGTCGGTCGAGTCGAAGTGACTTGATTGGATGGCCTTCGCAATCTCCAGATCGATCCGCCCACGATGTTTAGAGACAAGGGATCGCATGCCATGGTAACGATGGTCAGTACCCGATGGGCGTTCGTGGAGGATCAAGTGAGATGCGATCTTATCGTCCAGCGCGTGATTCGTGCACACAAGCGTCTCTTCTTCCGGTTCAAGCTCGACGCGGTGCTTGGCGGTCGCCTGGACAAGCCGACCGTTCCCGCGTACGTCAGCAACGATAATGCTTATAGGTACAGAGGGAGGACTCATGCGTAGCCGCTCCAAGGCCTCTGTGGCTGAGTTTGAGTGCTGCGCTAGATCGCGGAAAAGGATCCACATGGGAACGTTGTGCTCAAAATCCTCGTCGGGGCATGCCTTCTCCAGGGCGAGGCCCAGCACTGCACAGCCACGATCGTTCCACATGCGGTGGTAGCCGATGTACCCAGGAACGATCGGCGTGACGAATCTGTTCCCCTCGTCAGGTTCTGCTACAAGGAGCACGAGGAACTGGTCGATGAAGCGAGCGCCATCGTCATTGTGTCCGCAGACGAGCCGTCCGCTCATTGTCTGCGATCCCCAAGCCGCGAACGACGAACACATGTAACTCGGATGCCCTTCGGGTGTCGGCAGTGAATTCAGAAGATCCCATCCGCAGTTTAGGGCGAGGATCCGTTCGTAGCTCACGCCAGATCCCGCAGCGATTCCTTCCATCTCTTCCGCGTACTGTCTGCCGTGCGGAGTGTCCAGGGCAGGTCCGTATTCCATCGCCTCCTTGAGAAGCTCTGCTTCTCCCATTCCCACTCCTTGTCCAACGCCGGCAAGGAACGCTTCGGCGACCATCCGGATGATCGGCGCGCACACGGTCCCGTACTTCCGTCCCATCTCCCTGGGAGTGCCCGATACCTCGATCACGGGCATCTTGCCACTCCAGGGATACAGGTTTGCGCGAAGCTTGTCCCACATGGTCTTCTCACCTCTCATGTTGCACGTATTGCTTCGGATCAAACGCGTCTCGGAGTCCGTCACCCATGAAGTTGAACCCGAGAACAACCAGCATCAAGAGCAGCCCCGGGAACGTTGCAATCCACCAAGCCGTATCAAGGAACTCCCGCCCGCTGGCGATAATCGTTCCCCATTCCGGGGCAGGGGGGCGCACCCCAATGCCGAGATAACTGAGGGACGCCGAGAACATCAGTGCCCAGGGGATCTCGAGCGTCGAGAACACAATCCCCAGAGAAACCGTATTAGGCAGGATGTGCCGCAAGATGATGTGCAGATGAGATCCTCCAATTGCTCGAGCAGCTTCAACATAGTCGCGCTGGCTCTCTACCAATGCTTGCCCCCGCATCAGGCGAGCGAAGTGCGCCCAGCTGACGATCACCATGGTAATGATGATTGTGAGTAGTCCCCCGCCTGATGTCCCTGCGATTACAATAGCCAGTACAAGCGCGGGGATCGACAACATAGTGTCTACGATCCGCATCACGACGTCGTCCAGCACGCCACCGAAATACCCGGCGATGATCCCGAGTGCTATTCCCACGATCCCCTCGAACGCAACCACCCCGAATCCGATATAGGCCGCAAGACGCGATCCGTAAAGGACCCTACTGAGCACATCGCGGCCGAGGCGATCCGTGCCCATCGGATGCCGCAGCGACGGTGCCTTCAAGAGTTCACGGTAGTTAGGCTTGATTGGATCGTAACGTGCAACGTAGGGGCCGATTATGGCGACGACGAGGAACGAGATGACAATGAACGCTCCCACAACGGCCAATCGGTTCTTGCGGAATGCTCTTAGCCAGATCTTCCACCACATGGGTGCGCGATCCTCCTTTGCGCCCTACTTGAGGCGGATCCGTGGATCTACCACAGAGTAGAGCATGTCAGCTGCGTAGTTAGCAAAGACCACAAGGCCCGTGGTGATCAACGCTGCCGTTTGAACGACCGGGTAGTCACGATTGAACACCGCCGCCGTCAGCAAACGGCCCATCCCGGGCCAGGCAAATACCGTCTCTACAATTACGGCCCCCCCGAATAACCACGGAAGCCTGAGAGCCGTCATCGTGATGACAGGGATGAGCGAGTTCTTAAGAACGTGGTGTGCGATTACCGCCCGCTCAGCCAGCCCTTTACTGCGCGCTGTACGGACGAAATCCTGAGAGAGGGTTTCCAAAACACTCGACCGAACGATGCGGGCGGTGGCGCCTGCCGACGGAAGACCGAGGGTAAGTGCCGGGAGAATGAGATGCCGTATTCCCTCCCATGTCCATAGCGGTCCCCCTCTGCCGGAGATCGGGAAGAACGGGAGTCGCACAGCAAGTAGAGACATGAACATGAGCCCGAGCCAGAACGAGGGCATCGACAACCAGAACATCGCACCAAAGGTTACCAGGTTGTCGTAGATACTCGACTGCTTCACTGCGGCAGTAACCCCCGCGACCAGCGCAATCACGAGCGACAGAATGAACGCTGAGACTGTCAGCTCGAGCGTCGCCCCGATTCGCAGCGCCACCAGATGGAGGGCGGGAACGCCGCTAGCTACCGAATTGCCGAGATCTCCCCGAAGGAGATTCCGAAACCAGATTGCGTACTGAACCGGAAGGGTTTTGTCGAGTCCAAGGTCATGTCGAATCTGGTCGAGTTTTTGCTCGCTCGCCAATGGTCCGGCGATCATCCTCACGGGATCACCGGGCGAGAGCCTCATACCGAAAAACACGACAGTCGCAACACCGATAAGGATCGGGATGAGAAGAAGTGTTCGGCGAACGAAGTATGCTAGCATCTCACCCGCCACTTAGTAGAGGATGAAAGGGCGAAAGCGAATGACACCTCGCCCTTCCGATCAGATACTTTCTGCCTCAACTACTTGATGTAGAGGTCGAGTCCGAGCTTCAGGTCAAGCCACCACGGATGCAGAGCAAGCTCTTGCATTCCGCCAACACGATCGGTCTTGGCTGCGGCGTAACTGAGCGGCACCGTCATTGGAATGTACACGAGATCTGCGACGATCTTCTGCTGTATCGCTGCCATGGCCTGATCCCGGATGGCATCGTCCGTTGTGCTCATGGCAAGGGTGATCAGTGCATCGAGGGCCTCGTCTCGGTAGCGGGCATCGTTTGTTCCACCTTCGATCCCCTCGATCGACGCCTTGCTCTTGACGACGCTGTACCCGCTCTCGTCGATCCAAGCCATCTGCATGAGATCCCAATCGCCTTCGAGGGCGACGGCGTAGTACGACGCCAGCTCGAAAGTAAACAGCTCGACCTCAAATCCGACTTCCTCGAGCATCGCCTTGGTTGCCTCACCGATCGCCTGATACGTTGACGAGTTTGTCGTCGCCAATTTCACTGAGAGCTTTTGTCCATCCTTCTCCCGGACCGTTCCGCCCGGCGGTAGTACCCATCCGGCCTGTTCGAGGAGTCGTACCGAAGCTTCCGGATCGTAGGTTAGTATCTCCTTGCCGAAATCGGCAACACCCGGCCAGTATCCGAACGATGCCGGTGCCACCAGACCATATGACGTTGCTGCGGCACCGAACCACGCCGCATTGATGAGACCCTCGCGGTCGATTGCATGGTTGACGGCGTCACGGACTCGCCAGTCGCTATTGATGGGACGATCCATATTGAACTCTAGGAATTGAGAGTAGTACGAAGAGCGAGAGATGACTGTCAGCGAGCTATCTCCTTGGACCACCTCAAGCTGCGTCGTTGGAATCTCGGCATAGTCCACATTGCCGGACCGAAGCTCGTTAACAAGCGTCGCCGGCTCAGGGAGAATGCGGAACACGATGCCGTCGAGGTGGGCGGGGCCTGTATTCTTCACGAACGCAGGGCCATGCGTGTAGTCCGGGTTTCTGGTCAGGACGATCCGATCTCCCTGCACCCACTCTTTGAACATGAAGGGACCGGTACCGACCAAAGCGGTGAAGCCGTATTCGTCCCCGTATTTGTCATACGCCCCCTTGGGTTGAATGATATTCCAGGGATAGGCGAGATTGAACAAAAGGAGAGGCGCTGGTTCGCTGAGAATGAAGTCGATGGTGTACTCACCAGTCACAACCATCTCCGTAACCGCGGAAAACATCCATCCTGTGAATGACTTGTCGATGAAGAAGCCCCACAAGTAGTCCTTCAGCTCTTGAGCGTTGAATGGAGTTCCATCATGGAAAGAGATACCTTCCTTCAGTTTGAACGTCCACTTCAGCCCATCCTCAGCCTGTTCCCACGATTCAACGAGCACCGGCTGTGGCTGGAGATTGTTGTCGAACGCAAACAGTGTGTCGCATACCAGTCCCAGAATCTTGAGCGGTGCCGCGAGTGCTGATCGGAACGTATCCAGAGTATCAAGCTCCGTCGCGAATCCAATGGTCAGCGTCCCCCCAGATTGCTGCGCGAACGTCCCGAATCCTATGCCAACAAATAGAACTCCCGCGACTAGTATCGCGAGAAACCGTCTCGGAATGCCGAACATACGCACCTCCTTGGCTCCCTAACACGCGTGATTGGCAGCTGCCACTACCTCCGGGTATCGACAGTCTGCATACGACCATCGTTGTGATCATCTCCCGGGACCGGCAGGCAAGATCTTGGAGAGAGGCTCAGCACTCCTGCGATTGGCTTTGTCTGTCCACTCTGGGCGGAGCTAGACGCCTCCGGCCCTCACCCGTAGCACATCAGTGAAATGATCAGTAGTATACTAACAGCAGAATCCAACATTGTCAACAGGTTGTTAGGTGTCGCGCGTTTCAGTGTTTTAATTCTCTTATCGTCTACACTATAGCAAGGTTTAATCATAAGCTATACTTGCGAACCGCTAGCCTTCGACATCTCGACCGCCGCTCGATTGGATCGGAAGATCTGGTACATCAGTTGCGCTCGTGTGTTTCTTGGACGTTCCGGTCGCCGCTTCTATCCCGAGCGGCCTCTCGGTGGGGCAGGATCATCTCGACACCAACAGAGATTCAAGTCTTCCGGCCTGAAATGCGGCATGTGAACGGCGATGTTCTCAGGAGCCGGCTAAGGAGTGTGCTTTGGAGCATGCGGGGCATGATATTGGAGTAGAGCGTGGCGGCGTCTTTAGTACATCCGGATTTCGAGCTTATCATCTCCGGGGATAGGTACCAGGTGGGGCTGGATTCTTCGGGGCGGTTCACGGACTGTCCCCTGGAGGCGTGAGGCCTCTCCGTTCTTGTAGGACGTAACTCATGCTGGGACCCTGTAACACGAACTAGGGGATTCTGTCAGACCTTGGCTCGGCCGTCTGAGGCTGTTCCTCTTTCCCTGCCCTAACAATGCGGACGATGGCATTCGTGACATCATCAGCGATATAGAGATCTCCCTTGAAAAAGGCGACGCCACGGGCGCCGCTGAATCCGGATGCGAACACCGAGTGGCTCCCGTATTTGTCGATCTTCCAGATCTTCTCAGCAGTAGCTACGTAGATATATCCCACTTCATCCAACACCAGATCCGTGCACCCGAAGATCTCCGCAACGAGTCGGGCAGTACCATCCGAGAGGATCTCCACTACAGCATCTCCGTATGTGGAAGCCTCGACTTCATCAGCTGTTTTGCGGTTAACAATCGCGTAGAGGCGGTCGTTCGCTGATAGTGTCAGGGCCTGTGGGGCCGGAAGGTCGTCTGCGAAGACCTCCTCTCTTCCGTCAGGGTAAAGTTGGAGGATCCTGCCTGCCCCCGTCTCGGAGACGTATACGGAGCCATCACTGCCGATGGCCACACCGCTTGCCGATTCGAGACTAGCGGCGAGAGTCGACCTCTCCCCTGAAGGTGTATAGATGCTGACGCGGGAGGGGAAGCCAGGAGCTGCCTCGCCGACGACGCATCGCCCGTCCGGGGCAAATGCCACGAATGTCTGAGGGGGCTGGAACGTAATTGCCTCTGCGAATGGCTTCACCTCTCCATCGGGGCAGACATCCATGAGAATGCCTGCCTCATCAGCAACAACTACAAGATCTCCGCAAGGAGAGAACGCCAATGAGTGCGGTGTAACGAGGCCATTTGGAGCAATGATCGCCTGCACGGTCCCGTTCGGTTCAATCACGTATAGGGCTCCGGCCAACGCCTGTACGGCCACGAGAGACCCGTCCTCTCGAATCGCAATCCCCTCGATCCGCCCGTTGTCGAAACGCGCTAGCTCCTCCAACTTGCAGGATGGACGAATGCGGTACACCGCATTCGAAAAGGATCCTTCGTCTGTCGCAACGTATACAGTCCCGTCCGAATCAACTGCAAGACCGTGATACCCCACATCATTTACACGAAGCGGGCACAAGTGCTCGATCCGTCCAGAGACAGGATCGATCTTGCTCAGCCATTGTCCCCAGGACGTGACTGCGTACAGCTCACCGCCCTCGCCAGACTTAAGTGCGGTGACAAACTCCGGCAGGGTCGAAACGGCAACCGGTGTAGGCTCTTCGGGCCGAAGCTTGAACAGAGTTGTCGAACCGATTCCAGAAGGTGTTGTCGCGTTGTGAGCAATGAACAACGTCCCATCTGGGGTGACAGCAAGAGGGCTTCCGAAAACTGTTCCCGGGAGTTCCGAAATAGCACGAGGTCTCATGGCCGAATCGAATACGAAGACTGTTCCGCTGACGATGCTGTACCCGTATAGCTTGCCGGCACCGTCAACCTCGAGATCGTAGCCTTCCATCGTGGCAACCTGCCTGATGGTGCCATCAAGCTCGACTTCCTGGATGGCTTCCATCCGGGCGGACACTACGAGAATCGACCCGTCACTCCTGACGAGAACGTCATTCGGATCGCTGAGTCCCGTCGGCGGTACGAAGTACTCGGCTCGGTATCCGTGAGGCACGGAGATCCGCTGTGCAGAAGGAAACGTCTTCTGTGCGCCCCTGCAGGTGCAGAGCTGGCCGTATACAACTCCACCGTGGCTCTCGATCTCTTGCTGAGTTCCCACAGCTCCGAGAAGCTCGAACCCCAATTCATTCCCCCCACAGGTTGAGGTGGGGGTGGTAAAGACCGCCCCCGCAAGGCTAGCAACAGGTCTCGAGTCAGCAATGCGGAGAGAGAACTCCCTGGAAGAGCCGCCCCAAATCGCTTGCCACGAAGGGCCATCCCACATCCACCAAGAAGGCTCGTCGTTCTCTGTTTGCCACGCTGAACTTGCTTCAAGTACAACATCTCCGTCGCCAAACGGATGGACTCCAAAGCTTTGAATCGGGCACTCCAGATCTACATTCGTCACGATGAACGTGTAGATGTTCTGCGCGTTGACAGGGTCGTAGGTAACACAAACGTCCACTTCAAACGTCCCGAATTTGGTCTCGACAGTGACAGAATCGTAAGCAACCGCTTCATTCGGACAATCACCCTTGGCTACGCCCAGCGTCACGAAAACAACTACGGAAAGCGCCAGTACGCCGATCTTGCAGAGACTGGGTATCCTCATACTGTCCTCCTTGCGTGTAGAGCCAACCTTCAAGCAAGTTAGCCGGCTGAACTGTTGTCTCGACTCTCGACAGGATCAGCCTAGGACGGCCGCGCTTACCGAGTCAAGTCAGGGCTCGGCTCATTCACCGACGCTCGCATTTGTCAATGCCAGCGTAGTAGGAAGGGCGTTCTTACGATCGATTCCCCGGTCGGCAAGGATGTCGAGGACTGGCTGTCTCACCGCCGATTGTTGAGTGGCATTGACAGCTGGTCGGGAGTTGAGGGCTCGCGCTCATTACTCTCGCTTCTTCGGAATGTAGATAGGACCGTGACTTCGATGCGATTGGAGAACATACGACTATGGGAATAGCTTTCGTTCTCTGTACGGTCTGGCGGTTTGGAGCTTGGTGACCTGAATGAAGAACGTGGCTGTTGGCCACGTTACGGAGATGTGTGAACCTTCACAGACCGAACGCCGGCGTCAAATGCCTTCTTCATCCACTCGCACTCGCTACGAACATTTCCCTTCTCATTGCTGTCGTGCGAGTATAGAACGGACTCAATCAAATGGGCGTTGATCCATTTGAAGAATCCATCGGCCGTAGCCTGGATCGGACTGAAGTCCTGCCCGGAGCCGGCCACAGCCACAAATACTCCGGTTTTCCGCTTCTTGAGGCGCTTCTCGAAGCGAGCCGAGCCGTCACTCTCCTCAACCAAAGCGGTCAAACAATTGCAGCGGTCGATCATGAGCTTGGTTTGTGCGCTCACGGTGTCAAAGTAGACGGGGGAGCCCAGCACGACGATATCGCTGTCCTCTAGAGCGCGGAAGACCTGTTGCATGTCATCATCAAAGCGGCAGAAGGCAAGAGACGCATTCGGTCCGCAGCTCTGACACGGTTGGATTGAGAGATCGCTCAAGTAGATCTTGTTGACGATCGCTCCGCAGCTGGACGCGCCAGCGAGAACCTGCCCGACAAGAACGTCAACGTTTCCACCGCTTATCGGGCTACCTACCAAACCGCAAGCATTCACGTTGCATCACCACGGGAAGTGTAGCGCAATCGCAGACAGGCGAGAAGGAAGTAAGATGAAGGAGGATTGTAATCCGTATCTGGACTGGCGCTGTGGAGCCTGGGGGACTGAATGTAGAACTCGTTCGTGTGCTGCAGTATGGTGATTGCCAACTCCATCGTGCGTGGCGTACCTCCCGAAATCCCTCGGGACCACAACTCAGTGTTCGTGTCCACCCAGAACACGGTCGCTCCACTGAGTGCTGCGATCCAATTCGAACCAGGGGGTGTCGGCTACGCGATAACTGATCCGGCGATGCGAAACTTGAACGACGGACAATCCGCAGAATGGGACGACCCTACCACCGTGGCGCACTTGATTCCTTTCCCAGTTCCGTCAAGGGGTAAGGACGTATCTCTACTGTGTGGTTCGGGTATTCCCGTTCATAGGATGACGGCTCCTTCGCCACTTGCATCGGCCGATGTTTGCACGTAGGGTGGAGCGAGACTTATCTTCACCTAAAGGAGGTGATAAGTGATGTCCGAAGAAGAGAACAAGGCATTTGTTCGGCGCGTGATCGACGAGTTATTCAGCAAGAAAAACGTGGATGCGATGTCCGATTTCTTCGCTGCCGACCTAGTCCCCCATATCCTTCCGCCCGGCATGCCGTCCAATCGAGATGGCTTCAAACAACTGGTTACGGCGCTCGTCGGCGCGTTCCCCGACTTTCGTGTCACGATTGATGACTTAATCGCCGAAGGTGAGAAAGTGGTGGGTCGCGCGACAGTAACCGGCACTCAGAAAGGTGAGTTCATGGGTATTGCTCCCACAGGCAAGCACGCGACATGGTCAGAGATCTTCATATGGCAAATCAAGGGAGACAAGGTGGTAGAGATCTGGGGCGAGGTCGACCAATTCGGGCTGATGCAACAGCTCGGTGTTGTGGCTCCCCCTGGAGGCCACTGAGGGTAATTGCTGCGATCGGCCCTCCCCTTGAATACATTCGCAGAAAGGAGGTGAGAGAATGTCTTTCAAGGCAGCATCTATCATCATGGCCCCTGATGGTGATCCCACACGACACAAGGCAATGATCAAGACAAACAAGCTCGAGCTGACTGCTGTCGTGGTTGAGATGATGAACATCGATCAAGCCATCGCCGTCTGCAAAGACCTGGTTCAAACCGAGGGTATCCAGTCCTTGAGCCTCTGTCCCGGATTCACGCACGAAGCCGTTGCGAGGATCAAGAATGCCGTAGGAGAAGGCATTGCAGTAAACGTCGCTCGCGGAGACGTTCCCAGCAATCAGCTGATGTTTGAGATCCTGACCAGAGAGGGCTGGCTCACGAAACCCCCTTAACGCCAGAAGCTCGTACCAACATTCCTTACGGGATTTCTCCACCTGACCATACTAAGCTGCATACCAGCGCCACTGCCCCTCTAACCCATACGCGCGACGTACTGACTTGCCATGATCTTGAGGAAGTTGCCTCTACCCTTTGAGCTGGAATGTGAGGCGCTCCTTGTCGGTCCGGTGCATGTCCGGGGAGGAGTCATGCCATGCTAAGTATTGATCTGCAGGGTGCCCAGTCCCTGCTCGACCTTGTGCATAGCGTGCGTGGCGGCCATGCACCCGATGAAGCCGAACTAGAGGCCGTCTTGGCGATGTCACTACGCCCGGGGGCGCGTACGAACGCTGCCGGGAGGCCTTCAAGGCCCTGGCTCTCGACCTGGAGGATCGGCTGTTGCCGGTGGCCCACTATCTAGGGGCACGGATGATCCAAACGATGGACCGCGTTCACCCTCGCAACGCCATCGTCGACTGTGTGCGTTCCATGGCGCGGTTTCTGCCGTTGTACAGCGAGGCAGCGCGGGAGGTAGGGGGCTTTGTCTATGATCCCAAGCTGGTCGGGCAATGTAACCAGCTATGGGGACCGGAACCGGCGCCTGAGGAGTAAACCAATGAGAAGAGAGGCAGATCAGATGATCCCTTCTCTCGCGAGTGAATCTGCCCAGGAATGGCGTCGGTAACATCATTGGAGGTACCTGCTCAGAGTGGAGGATTCGAACATGCACCAAAGAGCGCTGCGCCCCATCAAGCAGCGTCAGCTTCGTTGAAGTACTCTGGCCAGCAATACATGGGTATGGCCCTGGCACTGGATCGGATTACAGGGTGACGATCACATATTGCATGGATCGGCTTTCATCAGTATGCTTCCCGATAATGGATATCTATCGATTCCTCGCCGAACACTCCGTCGAATACGAGCGCGTCGACCACCCACCGGTATTTACCTGCGAACAGGCCGAACAGCTTGTCCCGCCGATACCTGGCGCCCACACCAAGAACCTGTTTGTCAGGGACAAGAAGGGGCGCCGCCACTTCCTTGTGGTGGTGGGACACGATAAGGCGGTCGATCTGAAGGCGCTCTCATCCAAACTGGGAGTATCAAACCTCAGTTTCGCGTCATCGGAGCGCCTCGATAGGCACCTCGGGATTGAGCCCGGAGCGGTCAGCCTGTTGGCCGTCGTCAACGACGTTGCAGGCGCTGTCGAGGTGGTCTTGGATGCCGATCTCTCGAAAGAGCCGGTACTGCAATGCCATCCGTTGGTGAATACGATCACGCTGGCAATTCATCGAAGCGACATCGAACGGATTCTTGAGATCACCGGTCACCGCTGGACGGTAGTAGGCGTGCCAGAGATCACCAGACAAGATGCGGAAGTAGAACCACGGCGTTGACGAACACCCAAGTCGCCTCGGCCACCGTCCGATTCGCCTGTGCTACGTAGCCGACGTCAGCTCAAGTCGCCCTCTCCCCTGGTGCGGAGTAACTTGGCCTCCCGGCCTATCACAGGACCTTAGCGGTGTCCTGAAGACCAGCCTTTATGTTGTCCTCGAGTTTCTGAAGCACCGCCTCATCGTGAGCCAAGGAGATAGCTTGGTGCGACAACAGGTTTGCGCCAGCAAACACTCCACGCGAGAAGAGTGCCCCCGCAAATGCGCGGCACAGTTCCAGGTTACTAGCAGTAGCTGTACGGTAGTCTATTACGGGTTCGGGATTGAAGTACCACTGGAAATGCCCTGCTCCCCCGGCCAGACGACCGGAAAGCCCAAGAGCTGCCGCTGAGGTCTCGAACGCTGCTCGCAATCGTGCTGTTCGTTCTTCCAGTGTCCGTTGTGCAGAACCATCCGCAAGCTGAGGCAGCGTACCGAGCGCGGCAGAAACGGGAATAACGTGGCCGTTGAATGTCCCAACAAACGTGGCCCCTTTGCCTGGCTCACTCAATCGCATCACATCGTCACAGCCTGCCACGGCAGCCAGCGGATACCCGTTGCTCATAGCCTTGCCGTAGATAGCAAGATCAGGGACAACCCCGTAGAATTCCTGCGCTCCACCCGGAGCGAGGCGAAAGCTCGTTAGCACTTCGTCAAAGACCAGGAGGATCCCGTGCTTCGTACAAGCATCACGCAATGCTTGAAGGTACTCTTTCGTCGCTGGCACATAGCCGACGTCAATCATCACAGGCTCGACAACCACCGCGGCGAGCTCCTTGGCGTGTGCGTCAATCACTGCCCGCGTGCGCTCGATGTCATTGAACGGGAAGATGACCATGCGCTTCACCGCCTCAACGTCGAGACCCTCCGTGCTTGGCACTGGGCGTAAGGCATCGATGGACCCTGCCTGTGACAGGTCATGAAAGACGCTCGCGAAAGTTATATCTGCCCACCCGTGGTAGCAGCCCTCAGCCTTTGCTATCTTCGTGCGCCCGGTGACCGCACGAGCTAGCTGGAGAGCATGAAGCATCGCCTCAGTTCCGGTATTTGTGAACCGTACCTTGTCCATCGTTGGGACAATCTGCAGGAAGAGCTCGCCCAACTCGACGATGTGCTCCCATTCGACACCGATCGTTAGCCCGGTCTCCAAACCACGACGGACTGACTCCTCCACGCGCGGATCACGGTGGCCAAGGACGACAGCCCCATTGCCAAGGACGAGATCGATGTATCGGTTGTCATCCGCGTCGACAAGTTCGGCTCCGCTCGCCGATCGGAAGTACAATGGATGTGGTTCCCGCCAACGAGAGTTGGAGCTGATGCCGGCGGGGATAACTGCGGAGGCACGCTCAAAGATACGCTTCGATTGATCTGTTCGCTGTGTCATGGTATTGGAAACCTCCTTACAAGGTGCGCAGAGAGCGCGGTGAGTGATGATGCAGATACAGGGTGGAGAAAAAGGATCTTCTGTCCCCCGGGCCAATTTTGTGATAGACGTCTGCAACCACGCGTTCGCCCCAGGCATACGCGAAGATGAACGGTCGCCGCAGCGGAAAAGACAGGAACCGCATTCGCTGATCGACCCACTCAGGATGACCCGCCGATTCGTCGGCCAGCTTCGCCCGCACGACCTCCACGGATTCGCCCGCTGCAAGCCGCAACGCAGCCCTGCAGACGGCAAGGATTCGCAGGCGGAAGATGTCCATGACGAGCGTATCATCAGGCTGAACGTCCCAGCAGAAGCGCAACCCATTGTCGCCAATTCCCTCAAAAACCGGACTTGTTGGCGTATCGGTAATCACGAGAAGCACATCTTGTGCTGACACGCCTGCCGCCACCGCCGCCTCACGAACGGCGAGGTGTGTGTAGTGCCCCGGATATGCCTCATGCGCAACCAGGTGCCTCAACTCCGGAAGTGTATGCGGTTGGTCAAGGTTGACCTGCATCTCGCCAGCGAGGAAGTCGCAGTATGCGCTGTAGGCAACTTTACGTACGCCGACTGCGCAGATCACTCGCTCTGGAGGAAGGGCAAACATGCGATCCTCCACGAGTCTGCGAGCCGAATCCAAGAGCTCATTTAGAATTGGGACGACGTCGGAATCTGGCACGCGTCGCTCCTCTTCCCAGCGCGCCAAGGCAGCCCGCAGGTTCGTGTCACGATATCCCGCATCGTAGAGACGCCTCCTTAGGGAAGCTGTCGCCTGTTGCCACTCTTCACGGGTGAAGGCCAAACGGTCGAGTCCAAGCGCTTGCCTGCCCAAGTCGGTGAATGCGGGCTCTGCCAAGTGCCCGGCGCCGCGTTGGCTCCACGTTGCAAGCGCAAGCATCGCAGTCGCCAGATCCTCATAGCAGACCCTCGCCCTTAGGTCAGGGAGCATCGCCGCACGCCGACGAAGGGTCTTCCAATCGGAAACAGCTTCCGGCCACCTCGCGTAGTCACTGGGAGTCATCTCGGATAGATTGACCGCAACGAGCCCTTCCTCCCCCAAGCAGCCATCATCGACTGCAAGGGTACCGGCGCGCGCCGTGGCGTCACGCCGGTAAAGGGTGTCGACGCCAAGGACGGCGCGTGTCACTTCCTCCCCATGTCGGGCGAGATCGGGGTTCACGTACAGGACCTCCTCTCCGGGGCTGCGAGGTCTGGTGCGAGATCACCCACCATGTAGCCGTACGCGCCCGGCTGTACTACGTCAGTCGTAAGGTGCGACAATATCATGATCCCTTTTGGCACTGGATTCCGGATGATCTCCAGTTGCTCGAAGGTATAGGGGCTCACCACTCGGCCAAGTATGGCACCCCCAGCGATCTCGGCACCGAGCTCAGGGGCCTCGGTAATCAGCCACCCTCCTTGACTTGGTCGAACCATCACGATCCGTTCCACGACGATCTGGGCCGGAGGGGGCGTTGGAGGTTCATCAAGGACAGCCAGTTT
>CAZBSW010000010.1:0-15578 GCA_964494835.1 uncultured Thermotogae bacterium | reverse complement strand
TCTTTGTCCCTTGCTGCTGGTGGATGTGGGCGAGAATTCCCTCCTCGCCGGTTGCAATGTCGATTACGACGAATCCGACGCGACGGCCGCACTTGCGGATCTCCTTGGTAATCATGCCTCCAACTGGGATTGCAAGACCTGCCAAGACTTTCTCAATGAGCGTCGTCTTGCCCACGCCCGGCCGTCCCGTGATCACAACGCGCCTCTTGATCGTCATGTTAGCCTATTCTATCCTAAAGCTGTGAACGAGAAGGAAAGACTGCTTGAGGTGCTTCTAAACGAGATCGCGCGCCATCCGGGGGCAACGCCGCTGGACGTGCGAAAGCTCGTGTCACAGTGCGTCTTTGGCATGGACCACCTCCTCTCCGACCCGCAGCAGTTTGTTCTCACCCTCAAACGCGAATGGGAAGAGATCAGCAATGTGCCACGGCAAGAGACGCCTGCGATCCAAATGATCGACCCGTGTGATCGTACGGCGAGAATCCATCTTGTCCCCTGTCGACATCAGGGCGTGAATATCGACGACCTTAGCCAGTTCCTCGTGTCACAGCCTCGTAAGAAGGGAGATAAAGAGCGATTCGATCGGCTATGGGCACTCGTCACAACGCTCGCCGATGAGGGTAGTATCCCCTTTTCCTCTGCATCTCTTGCCACTCCCCCGCTGTCGGCCGTTATGCCTCACCACAGTGCGTCCTACGGCAGCGCCGACTATCGGGTGGTAAATGACATCACAAGGGCGGAGGCGAGACTCTGGCTCAAAGCAACGGGGACAAGGATATGAACGGACCAGCGCGCAAGATCGGCCATCTCGACATGGACGCGTTCTTTGCAGCGGTCGAGCAACTCGACGAACCGCGCTACCGCGATCGGCCGGTCATCGTTGGAGGTCTGGGACCACGCGGGGTTGTGTCCACCGCTTCGTATGAGGCGCGCAAGTACGGGGTGGGAAGCGCCATGCCGATGGCAAAGGCACGTAAACTCTGTCCACACGCGATCTTCCTTCCGCCTCGTTTCTCCCGTTATCAGGAGATCGCGCATCGCGTACGCAGGATCCTCTATGAGTACACACCGCTCGTTGAGACGGTATCCATAGACGAAGCGTTCTTCGATCTCACCGGAAGCGAGCGTATGGCCGGGCGGGCAGAAGATATCATCGTCGAGATCAAGAAACGGGTAAAGGAGCAGACCAATCTCACCTGTTCGATCGGCCTCGCCCCCAACCGGTTTCTCGCTAAGCTTGCATCTGAGCTGGAAAAACCGGATGGCTTGGTAGTGATCACGTCTGAAGAGGCGCAAGCAATCCTCGATCCGCTCCCCGTCCGCATGATATGGGGTGTCGGCAGGGTGACCGAGCGACGTCTGCATGGTCTTGGTATTACTTCAATCTGCGACCTCCGCTGCGCCCCACTTGGTCTCTTGGTGCGAGAGTTCGGGGCGATGGGCAAAACCCTTCACCGCCTCGCCTGTGGTGAGGACGATACCCCGCTCTCTGTTACCAGGGAGGCGAGTTCTGTGTCACGCGAGATCACGCTGCCGCAGGACCTATTCGTGCTTGAAGAGATCGAGCGCCTCGTACGCCGCCTCGCCCAAACGGTAGCCGCCCAGCTTCGTCAGGAGTCCCTGATCGGAAAGACGGTCCGCATTAAGATCCGTTTCCCTGACTTCGAAACGATCACCCGCCAGGCAAGCATCAGTGTGGGAACGGATTCCACTCGCATCGTGGAGGAGATGGCGATGGATCTGCTCCGCAGACGGGTGGATTTGGCCGGACGCGGGGTGCGGCTGATCGGAGTGGGGGTGGGACGGCTCAGTAAGTCAGTTGTGCGGCAGCTGTCATTGTTCGACGAACGTGATGTCAACCTCGATCATACGATCGATCGCATCGTAAACAAGTACGGTGGCGAAGGGATACGATGGGGATCGTCATCTGATGGACATCGCGCACTCACATAAGGGAAGGATTCGATTGCGCCGACGCCGCGGGTTTGGTAGCCTCACCGATGAGGTGATGTAAGTGTCTGTTGCACGGGGATATCTTGTTGTTCTAATCTGTTTGGCGACTGTAACTGTGACGGCAATAGGGGCGATACCGCTCTGTGATTACCGTTCTCCGAACGTGGATATCTCCAACCTGGGGATCAGCTTTGCTTATCACTACTATAACGACCCTTACGGGCTGTCCGCACGCGACATTGATGAAGGACAGCTGTTTATCGACTATTCACGGCGGGTCGATTCCCCCGATTTCGGATTCGATGTTTCCGTGAACGACGATATGCAGATCTCAACCGTTTCTTTGTCCTCGTTTCTCATCACCGCTGATGGAAATCTGAAGCGTTACTTCTCACCGGATGAGCCGTATTTCGGTGTTGCCGGTGTCAGCGGGAAGAGCGGTTCATCGTACGAGGCAATCGGCCTGTTTGTGAAGCTGGGGATAGGGTATGGGAGATTCACCGATGTGTCGCCGCTCTCCAAGGCAATAGAGATCGACAACTACCTCTTCGACCGGGGCACGATCACCGATCACCTCGAACGTATTGATCTCGAGGCATTGGCGCATGAAATAGACAACATCAAGACCTACGACTCACTTACCTCTCTCCTCGGCGTCTTGCAGGAGATAGTTGAAGGATCCGGAGTCGCAAAGGCAGGAGGCCTGGATGCTCTCGACACTTACGGGATGGCGCAGATTGTGGAAGACGACAGCCATCCTCGCTACTGTGGCGGCAGCATCAGCGTCGCGCTCGGCTACGAACTGCTCGATCCGATGAACGAGCACAACGACCTTCTGGCAACGGCCTCCTTCGATTATGCGTTTACAACCACCCCAAAGATCCAGTTCTTGATGAGCGGGAACTTCTCTGGGGCGTACGATTTCCTGAGCACGAATCAGATCGATGTTAAAGCCAGCTACGACTATCTAGTGACGGATTTCCTCGACGTCTCATTAACCTACACCTTCTCGCGCGAGACCTGGGACAGCGTGCCGACGGACAAGCACGTGCTGACGCTTGACGTGACATTCACGCCGGTAGAGGGCGCGGACATCGTCTTGTCAATAAGCTGTGGCCATGAGCCCTACTACCTTGAGTGGAAGACGGACATCACGTTCAAGATCGGGATGCAACTTCTGTAGCGATCGCAGCTATCACCTGCCGCATCAGGCCATCTGCAGGGAGATCGACCGCCTTCGCTAACGGGAAGAATCTGGCCTCTGCGATCTCGTCGGGATCAGGATCGGCTGATCCGGCAAGAGAAACCCGATAGAAGAACATAATCCAGTGCAGAAGGCTCTGCTCACCCAGTTTCGCTTTGACGGAAATGAACGATTCGACTCGTCCGTCGACGCGCAATTCTTCTCGTATCTCGCGTAACAGCCCATGTTGAGGATCCTCGCCGAAGCGCAGGAAGCCGCCTGGTAAAGACCATCTCCCTTCTATCAGCCCGCGGCTTCCTTTTACCAACAAGATCTCTCCCCGGTCGATGACGATCCCCTCAACAACCACCCGCGGCATGCTCGCGTGTATCGCCTCTCGCAGCAAGGACGAGGCATTGTCACATGCAGCCAATTCGTCTTTACCTCGCCATTCGCGCGGAAACCCGGTGAGGGAAGGAACACAGAACACGACCGGCTCACTTGCAGAAAGAGGTCCGATCTCATCGAAACCGAACGGTATCTCATCACGAAGGGGAAGATCCAAAGACCCGTCACGGTCGATCACAAACACCTTCCCGTCGCTCTCCAGGTAGTAGTGCATAACTCCTCCTCTCCGGTATTGTACGCGCATAAGGTCAAGCTTTCCGCCCTTGCGACCTGTCTATCGGGCAGGGATAATCCATCGACTGACCCAAGAACTACTTTGTCTTGTGAGGAGGTCCATAGCGTGTACAAGATTCTAAGCAAACGCCCCCTCGGTCCGCAGATCCATGAGTACGTGATCGAGGCACCAGAGGTGGCCCGCGTCGCCAAGCCTGGCCAGTTCGTCGTCATTCGTCTCCATGAAAAGGGAGAACGTATTCCGCTCACGATCGTCGATGCCGACCGAGAGCGCGGCGGGGTGACGATCGTCGTGCAAGAGGTGGGCAAGAGCACACGTGAAATGGGCGATCATTTCCAGGCAGGCGATGGCGTCCTGGATTTTGCCGGCCCCCTTGGTATCGCCTCTGAGATCGCCAACTACGGAACCGTGATCTGCATCGGAGGCGGCCTGGGAATTGCACCACTGTACCCGATCGCTCGCGCTCTGAAGGATGCGGGCAACACGGTGATCGGTATCATCGGCGCCCGCAACAAGGAACTCTTGTTTTACATCGACCGGATGGATGAGGTTTCCGACGAACTGATAATAATGACCGACGACGGTTCGACGGGTCAGCAGGGGTTCGTCAGCGATCCGCTGCGTGAGATCCTCTCATCGGGACGTAAGATCGGACGCGTGTGGGCGATCGGGCCGGCGATCATGATGAAGGTATGTGCCCAGGTCACGCGCGAGTTCAGCATCCCGACAGTGGTAAGCTTGAATTCGGTCATGATCGACGGAACCGGCATGTGCGGCGGCTGCCGGGTAGAGATAGACGATGAGGCAAAGTTCGCCTGCGTGGATGGACCCGAGTTCGACGGACATCGGGTGAACTTCGATCTCCTCATGTCCCGCCAGCGGTTTTACCACGAGGAAGAGGCGTGTGCCCTCGACCGCTATCTGAAGAGCCAAGGAAACAAGGAATAAGGAGCTCTTGCATGAGTCTACAGAAGCAAACCCCGATGCGACAGCAACCTCCACAGATTCGAATTCACAACTTCGATGAGGTGCCGCTTGGCTATACCGAGGATGAGGCGGTCGTCGAGGCCGAACGTTGCCTCCAGTGCCCGAATGCACCGTGCGTAGAAGGATGCCCGGTGAACATAGACATCCCCCGCTTCATCGAACACGTCAAGAACAGACGTTTTGCCGAGGCGATCGCGACGATAAAGGACACGAACAACCTCCCGGCTGTGTGTGGCCGCGTCTGTCCCCAGGAGACCCAATGTCAGGGGGTGTGTACCCTGGGTCTGCGATTCGAACCAGTGGCAATCGGGAAACTGGAAAGATTCTGCGCCGACTGGGAGGCAGATCATACCGCCCTGCGGGCGAATGTTCCGGATAAGAACGGCCGACGAGTGGCCGTAGTCGGGGCCGGGCCGGCCGGTCTTACCGCCGCCGGTGACTTGCGCAAGCGCGGCTACGATGTGGTCGTATTTGAACTGCTGCACATTGCCGGTGGAGTCCTTATGTACGGGATCCCTGAGTTCCGTCTTCCCAAACAGATCGTGCAGCGCGAGATAGCGGCGTTGGAAGAGATGGGGGTTGAGATCAATGTGAATAAGGTCGTCGGTCAAGTCTATTCGGTCGATGATCTGATAGAAAACGGCTACGACGCTGTGTTTATCGGCACCGGCGCCGGACTCCCCCGCTTTCTCGGGGTCCCGGGGGAGAACCTAAACGGAGTCTACTCGGCGAACGAATTCCTTACCCGCACCAATCTGATGCGCGCGTTCCGCTTTCCAGAGTACGACACCCCGATCAAGGTCGGCAGGCGCGTTATCACCGTCGGAGGCGGAAACGTGGCCATGGACTCGGCGCGCACCGCCCTGCGCCTGGGTGCGGAAGAATCGATCATCGTCTACCGCCGGAGTGCCGAGGAGCTGCCGGCGCGGGCGGAAGAGGTCGAACACGCCCGGGAAGAGGGAATAGAGTTTCAGTTCCTCACGAACCCGCTCCGCTTCCTGGAAAAGGACGGCGCGGTCGTGGGGGCGGAGTGCATCCGCATGGAACTCGGTGAGCCGGACGAATCCGGGAGACGCCGCCCGGTTCCGATCGAAGGATCTCTATTCACCACCACTGCTGACACGGTCGTTATCGCAATCGGGAACGGACCCCATCCACTCGTGCCGCGGACGACGAAGGGACTCGAACTCAACCGCCGGGGGAACATCATTGCCGATCCCGAGACCGGTCGTACAAGCAAAGAAGGTGTGTTCGCAGGCGGCGACATCGTCACCGGTGCAGCGACCGTCATCGAGGCTATGGGTGCGGGGAAGCGGGCAGCAGCCGCGATCGATCGTTACCTGCACAGCACTGAGAAGGAGAGGGGATGACCGAGCCGATCCTTGGGATCCTTGGAGGGATGGGGCCGGAGGCGACGATAGATCTTTTCCGTCGTATCGTCGCGGTGACGCCGGCAGCGAAAGACCAAGACCACATTCACATCCTGATCGAGAACAATCCGAAAGTCCCCGATCGCACAGCTGCAATTCTCGACGACGGGGAGAGCCCGCTGCCGTTGCTTCTCGACGGGGCAAGCCGGCTTGAACAGGCCGGAGCCGGCTGCATTATCATCCCGTGCAATACCGCCCATTACTGGCTCGAAGCCCTGCGCGAGAAGGTCACAATCCCTATCATGGACATGATTCAGGAGACGGTCACGCAGATTGGCAAAGACCGCCCGAAGATCTCCACGGTCGGCCTCCTTGCCACCTCTGGAACGATCCATACAGACCTGTATCAGAACGCTCTGCGCAAGCATGGGATCACGACGCTCATCCCAAGCGGAGAAGATGAGATTGCGGTCATGGCCGCAATCCGCCGGATCAAGGCCGGTGATCACAGCGCCAAGGACACAGTCATTGCCGCGGTCAAGCGGCTTCGCGCGCGCGGCGCAGAGGCAATCATCCCGGGGTGCACTGAGCTTTCCCTCGTGATAGATCGGGCAAGCGCCTCATGTCCGGTCTTTGACCCGCTCTCGATCATTGCTGCCCGTGCTGTGGCATGGGTAGACGAGATGGAAGATCACAGGGGTTGAAACAATGTCTCACGTCCTGCGGGAATGCGGTATCAATATCGGGTTGCTGCCCGCCGGAAAGATGAACAGTCTCACCGATGTCCCCGGTGTACTTGTCGGGCACACGACCGTGGTCGCTGAGGAATCGATCCGTACCGGTGTCACCGCAATCCGACCTCATCCCGACAACCTTTATCTGGAGAAGGTGAAGGCCGCAGCGGTGACATTGAACGGCTTCGGCAAGCCGACGGGGTTCCCCCAGATCAATGAGCTCGGCACGATCGAGACCCCGATCGTTCTCACCAGCACCCTCAGCGTCGGGAGGGCGGCCGACGCCGTTGTATCATGGTCACTCCTCCGAGATCAGACACCCGACCGACCGATCACGTCGCTCAATCCGGTGGTGGCAGAGTGTAATGACTCTTACTTGAACGACATCCGGTCCCGCAGGGTCGATGCCGACGATGTTTTTCGCGCGCTTGATCGTGCCTCTTCTGAACCGGTGGACGAGGGCTGCTGCGGTGCTGGCACCGGTATGTCCGCGTTTGAGTTCAAGAGTGGTATCGGGAGCGCCTCACGCCTCGTCCAGTTGGATGGAGAAACCTACACCGTGGGTGTCCTCTCCGTGCCCAACTTTGGACGTCGCGAAGAACTGATGGTCGATGGAGTTCACGTCGGAGAGCGGCTACGTGATTACGAACGTGACGCTTGTGAGGAAGAGGCGGGTTCGATCGTCATCGTTCTGGCGACCGATCTTCCCCTTTCTCATCGCCAGCTGATGCGCGCGGCCCGACGGGGATGGATCGGCATAGCTCGCACGGGGGGGAGATGCCATCATGGAAGCGGGGAGTTAGTCATCGCCTTCAGTACGTCCAACCGTGTCCCGGCCGATCCGGCTAGGACATTCGTCGACGAACGCCGCTTGAACGATTCGCATGGGGTGATCGACAACGTCTTTCAGGCCGTGATCGAGTCGGTGGAGGAATCGATCTACTGTGCGCTCTTCTCCGCGCAGACTACCGTGGGGAGAGACGGGCATCGACGCGTCCCTCTCCCCATTCCAGAGGTTGTTTCTATTGTCAGTTCCGCGCGCAACTCCTACTCCTGAAAGGTTTCCATCTGCTCGTCAGCGAAGAGTCCGGGAACTCCACCTGTGTGAAGGAAAACAACGACGTCATCGTTCTGGAATTTCCCATTCCTGACAAGGTCGATCAGGCCCGCCATTGCCTTTCCGGCGTAGACGCAGTCCAGTATGATTCCTTCCGTTTTTGCCACTAGCTTCACCGCTTCCTTCATCGCAGCGGATGGAATCCCGTAACCATCTCCAACATAGTTATCATATACCATTATGGATTCGTCATCGATGTCCTGTTTCAGGTCGAGGATATCCGTAACCAGAGCAAGGTTCTGTTTGATCTTCTTCTCCAGCTCATCTCGGTGCTTGGAGACGCTGATTCCTAATACTTTTGTCTCTCCCTGAGTATACAGAGCTGCGCCAAGGACTAAGCCTAGCTGTGTACTACTGGTGCCGCAGGCCGTAACGATAAAACCGGGGGCCAGGCGCTGCCGCTGCAGTTGTGCGATGATCTCTGACACGCATCCAGAGTACCCTAACGCGCCGTGGAACGCTTTACATCCATTGGGGATGTAGTAAGGCGTCTCGCCGTTCGCCCTAAGGCCTTCTTCCACTTCTTTTACCTTGTCTTCCACGATCTGCGTTGCCTTCGCTGGATCGTCACTGGGAGGTTCGATGTAGTAGATCTTCCTTGCTGCAAGGATTTTATCGAGAAGCAGGTTCCCCGAGGCGCGCCTGGGTTCCTTGCCCCTCAAGATCAGGATTGTTTCCATCCCCAGTTTGTTGGCTGCAGCAAGCGTTAACCGGGTATGGTTGCTCTGTACCGCCCCGGTCGTGATGATGGTGGTCGCTCTCTGAACCTGTGCCTCGGCCAGGGCATATTCCAACTTACGCAACTTGTTCCCACCCAGGCCTCTTCCGTCCAAGTCGTCGCGTTTCATGAATATCCGCGGCCCGTTTAAGGCTTTGCGCAGATTGGCAAGCTCCTGGAGCGGGGTGGGAAACTCGCCTAATGGGACAGTCGTTGTGTCACTGATTTCCATAGCATACCCCCCAATGTATTGCTTAAGTTGCTTCCATATCTCTTGAATAACGAAATGCCACTTTGTAAGCCTCGTGAACGGAAATGGCAAGTTGGCATGTCTCATCCAATCCTTCCACTGCGTTCACTCCGTGTGAGTTTGTGACGATCTTCTCCTCTTCTACGCCGTCGGTCGCAATTCGGTGAAGAAACCTCTGCTCCTACTCTCGTTGGACGTGGAGAGATCAATAAGGAGAGATTCGACATCGGTAACTCAACCAATAAGGCTCGCCTGTTTCCTGTTTTGTTTACCTCCTAAAAGTTGCCACCGTCAAGCTGTATCAGGTGGATCTCCGATCGACGACTGCCATTGCCGCCATTTATCTGTCCGCCTGGGATCGCTGCTCGTTTGACATTAGGCGCGGTTCCTAGATCAGAAGGTGATCGGTGCCTTCGTGGTTCTTCCGTAAGAATCGGTCCTATGGCTCTTTCCTTTCTCGCGTTTGGCATGTGACCTTACCGTTTGACTTGCCTGTTCGTTTGTGCTATAAGGAGAATATGGTAACTGGTGAGCAGCTCATCAGACAAGCTAATCCAGAAACGCAACCCTCTGATCCCGATGCAACTTTCGCCCCGGTCAATACGCAGAACTTGAGCCACCTAATTGCTCAGCGCTTAACACAAGCAATTCGAGAAGAGAAGATTAAACCCGGGGAGAAACTCCCTTCAGAAAAAGAACTAATGGCCTTGTTTCAGGTAGGGCGCTCCTCAGTCCGCGAAGCACTCCATTCTCTTGTTGTATCGAGGCTGGTGGAAGTACGTCCTGGGAAGGGGTACTACATCAGGCAGCACAGTGAAACGCTTTGCGGAGAAGAACTTGTCCAGTTCGTCATTTCCGAGAAGGACTTCCTCAACGTTATGGAAGCCAGAGAGAGGATAGAGCCAGAGATCGCGCTACTGGCCGCCCAGCGGGCTCTTCCAGAGGATCTGCGCCGATTGGAAGAAGCCTACGCAGAAATTGAACAATCGATGGCACAAGGCAAGTATTACTATACGGGAGATATTCATCTTGGAATCACCCGTGCAGCTCATAATCCAGTCTTTGTCAGAATAATGGAAGCGTTACTTCCGCTGTTCCCGTGTAGGGTGCGTGGGCGGACAATCCCTGTCGACACGGAACTTGGATTGCACCGAAAGCTGATCGATGGCCTTCGCACCGGAAAAGGAAGAACAATGCATCGATTGATGCGCGAGCACCTTCAGGTAACCAGAGAATTCTATGTAACCGCTATGAGGGAGGATCACCCGCCCGTGCACAAGGAACAGAACCAAGACTAAGCTTAGGAGGTGAGAATGGGCGGAATCGTTGGTAGAAGAGGCTAAGCGAGACGGCTGCATCAATAAGGAGGTTGTTATGCTGAGAAAGTTGCTGGTGGTGGTGGCGCTGGTTGCTCTGTGCGCACTTCCTGCAGTTTCACAGGCGATCCCAAAGGATACATTAGTTGTAGGCGTGGACACCGGGATTATCGTCGACTTGGACCCAGCCCGTGTCTACGAGGACATTACCAACTTAGTTATTTGGCAACTCTACGATAACTTAATTACGTTCGAGAACACATTCGATGTAATAAAACCGGACTTGGCAGAAAGCTGGGAGGCTTCTGCCGATGGACTTACTTGGACCTTCCATCTGCGTAAGGGGGTGAAGTTCCATAGCGGAGAAGAGGTGACCGCCGATGCGGTAGTATTCTCCTTTACCCGCGCGCTTGCGCTCAATTTTGCTCCTATCTGGATGCTCAGCCAGTACGTTCCAAGCGCTGATAAAATAAAGAAGATAGATGACTATACTGTCGCTATCACCACAACGGTTCCCCTCTCCGAGGGACTGATGGGCGCGATCATGGGCGTTCAGGGCATTTGTTCCGTACTCGATCCATCGGTGGTGGAGGCACACAAGACCTCGGATGACCCATGGGCGAACAAGTGGCTCCAGTTCCATGATGCCGGGTCAGGCCCGTACAAACTGATCGAGTGGGCGCCGAACGATCGGGTCACAATGGAGAGGTTCGATGATTACTGGGAGGGGCCGGCCAAGACAAAGAACCTCATTTTCCTCGACATTCCTGAACGGGCGCAACAGCGGCTTGCTCTGGAAAGTGGGACGATTGATATCGCAATGAACCTTCTTCCAGAGGCCATCGAGGACTTCAAGACCGAGAAAGGCTTCAACGTTTATGAAATCCCAGGCTGGAGCATCACCTACGTGGCGATGAACTGCGGCATGAAGCCATTCGATAACCCGCTGGTTCGCGAAGCCGTTAAGTACGCGATTGATTACGATGCGATCGTCAACGGCATCATGAAGGGAGCAGCCATAGTCGGGGAGACGTTTATCCCTGTAGGTATCCCAGGGCACCTGGACGCAACTCCGTATCACAAAGATGTGGAGAAGGCAAAGGCACTCCTTGCTGAGGCGGGCTACCCGGATGGGTTCACGACACAGATCGTCTGTCAACCCACCTCCCCGCGCCGGGATATTGCTGCGCAGGTTCAGCAGGACTTGGCTGCTGTGGGGATCAAGGCGGACATTGTGCAGCTCATATCGGCACAGATGTACACCCTCTACCGCGCCCAGAGCCACTACATGATCGTCGCTGGGTGGGGCGTCGACTACGGCCACGGGGACTCTCTAGTGAAACCGTTTGCCCACTGCTGCTCCACTGGGGATGCCGCGCCGGTCCCCCAGCTCGCGTGGCGTAACATGTATTCCAACTGCGAGCTGACTGCCTTGGTAGACAAGACTGAGACCGAACTCGACGAGGCAAAGAAGCTGGATATGTACAAGCAGATCCAGCAGGAGATCCTCGATGACGGTCCATACGCAATTCTGTACTATCCGTTGAACCAATACGTGACAAGCGATTCTGTGAAGAATTTCGTCCCGATGAACAGTGTGAGCTACATCAAGTTTAATAGTGTTTACAAAGAATAGCGTGTTCCACACTCATTGGATGGCCGCCTTACCATTCGGGTGAGGCGGCCACTCTTTCCATCCATCAGACAAGGAGATTTTAGTGATTTCGTATATCATACGCCGGCTCGTATGGATGATCTTCGTTATCTTCGGCGTAATGACCTTTACCTTCTTTATCGCGCGGGTTATACCGGCAGACCCGGTCGCGGCGGTCCTCCCGAGCAACGCACCTGCCGAGGCGATCGAGAAGCTCCGAACGGAGATGGGACTCGACAAACCGATCTGGGTCCAGTACGGGGTGTATATCGACGGCCTGTTGCACGGAAACCTTGGCACGTCGATTCGCACTCGTCGGCCGGTGTTGGAGGATCTGTTGCGCTACTTTCCGGCAACAGCAGAGCTGGCAGTCGTCGCCCTTATCATGGGCACGGTCATCGGAATATCTCTCGGCCTCCTCTCTGCAGTCAAACAAGGAGGAATTCTCGACCACTTCGGGAGATTCTTTGCCATTTGGGGGCTCTCCATGCCTGCGTTCTTCACGGGACTGATGCTCATCATCCTTTTCAGTCATATGCTGCACTGGTTCCCGCAATTGGGGGAGATGCCTTCCTACATGCGCCGCCCCCCACAAGTAACGGGTTTTTTGATCCTGGACACGATGATTGCAGGCCAGTGGTCACTCGTTCTCACGGAACTGCGGCACTTGATCCTGCCTGCTTTTACGCTTGGATGGCTCTCTACCGCATCGATCGTGCGGATTACGCGATCAAGCATGTTGGAGGTACTTCCTGAGGAATACATCAAGACTGCTAGGATGAAAGGGCTGCGAGAATCTGTGGTCGTACTAAAGCATGCTCTGAAGAACGCGATGCTGCCGACGGTTACGATTATCGGCCTGCGGGTGGCGAGCCTTCTGGAAGGGGCCGTATTGACGGAGACAGTCTTTTCCTGGCCCGGTATCGGACGCTATGCGACATCGTCGTTTCTATCAATTGATTTCTCGGCAGTAGTCGGGGTGACCATCTTTATCGCATTCCTCTACTCCTTCGCTAACCTAGTTGTAGACTTGCTTTATGGCTATCTGAACCCTAAGATCCGCTATACATAAGGACGATACTATGCTTGGAAGCATCACCTGGAAGGACTTCTCGCGTCACATGGTGAAGAACCGGCTCTCTCTTGTGGGGCTTTTCTTCATCTTCTGTCTGTTGATATTTGCTGTTGTGGGGCCGTATGTCGCTCCTTATAATCCCTTGACGACGGACCCGATCCATAAGTTGGAATCTCCAAGCACGGGACACATCTTTGGCACCGATAACTTGGGGCGCGATATCCTCAGCAGAATCCTCTACGGTGCGCGCATCTCCGTAACCATCGCCGTAATTGTCCTGACAGTGTCCGGAGGAATCGGGATAGTTATTGGGATTATCTCCGGATACTTTGGCGGAGCAATCGACAATCTACTAATGCGGACTACGGACCTTTTCCTAGCCTTCCCTCGCTTGATCTTGGCAATGGCGGTAGCAGCCGCTCTCGGGCGGGATCTACGTAATGTGGTACTCGCAGTAGCATTCACATCGTGGACCATCTTCGCTCGTCTTGCTCGTGGGCAGGCGCTTGCCGCCAAAGAGCAAGAGTTCGTCGAGGCAGCACGCGCAGTCGGGGCTTCCAACAGACGAATTCTGTTCGTTCATATCCTTCCTGTCTGCATCAGTCCCTTGATAATTCAAGGAACAATTGCGATGGGAGGGATAATCCTCACTGTAGCGGGGTTAGGTTTCATTGGCTTCGGCGCTCAGCCGCCGACGCCTGAATGGGGGGTAATGGTCTCTGACGGACGTAATTACCTGCCTACTGCGTGGTGGGCGTGTGTATTCCCAGGGTTGGCAATTATGTTCACTGTCTTGGGATTCAACCTTTTTGGAGATGGGATCAGGGATATTCTCGATCCGCGCATGAGGTAGCATCCGAATATGGGAGTTCCGTTTGCCTATGAAAATGGAGAACTTTTCTGCGAAGGGGTCAGGCTGCAGGATGTTGCTGAGCGGTTTGGGACCCCATGCTATGTATACAGCCACTCGCGAATCGTAGAGAATTACCGTGTCTTAGCTGAGGCGCTTGTTTCCGTACGGCATTTGATCTGTTACGCCGTCAAGGCGAACAGTAACGGAGCCATTCTTCGCATCCTCGCACGGGAAGGGAGCGGAGCGGATGTTGTCTCTGGTGGCGAGCTGTCGCGAGCACTGGCCGCGGGGATCCCCCCTGAAAAAACAGTCTTTGCCGGTGTGGGAAAGACGGAAGAAGAACTTACATCCGCGATCAGGGCGGGAATCCTTATGGTCAACGTAGAGTCTCTGGAAGAGCTGGAGGCGATCCGCCGCATCGCAAGCGACCGGGGAACACATGTCAGAATCGGTGTTAGGGTCAATCCAGCAGTCAAAATCGAAACCCACCCATATGTTGTAACTGGAGGGCCGGAGAACAAGTTCGGCTCACTCGTTCCCCAAGCACTTACTGCCTACCGGCGCGCAAAGAATGCTGCCGAGCTCGATCCCGTCGGCATTCACATGCACATAGGGTCACAAATCACGGATCTTTCGTCCTATCAGGAAGCATTGCGGATACTTCTCTCCCTCAACAGGTCTCTACTCGATGAAGACATTCATCTCAAACTGCTGGACATAGGCGGCGGGTTTGGCATCTCGTATTCCGGTGATCCTGTTCCCAGCTTCGTCGATCTCGTTGAGGTACTGCTGCCGATGATCGAGGGCTTTGACGGAACCCTGATCCTCGAACCGGGGCGATCACTCGTCGGAGATGCGGGGTTGTTGATCACACAAGCCCTTTATCGTAAGGCCGGTTTACAGCATGCATTTCTCATCGTTGACGCCGGGATGAATGACTTGTTGCGCCCGTGTCTCTATGGTGCGCAACATCGAGTAGTCCCACTGGCTAATCCAGACCGGGCTTCGGAGAGGATTGAAGTAGTGGGGCCAGTGTGCGAAAGTGGTGACTTTATCGCACACAACTGTCTATTACCTCGCGTGGATCCGGGCGATTACTTGGCAATCAAAGACGTTGGAGCATACGGGTTCTCCATGGCCTCTTGCTACAACTCCCGACCGAGACCGGCGGAGGTTCTAGTCCGGGGAGAAGATGTGTTTTTGATACGGGAACGGGAAACGCGAGAGGATCTCACGTTACGAGAACGGATCCCGAGGTTTCTTGCATGAAATACATCAACAAGACTATTACCGATATGAGAAGCGGCCCGAGCTCAAGATCTGAACGAATATCACAGGCGCTCTTTGGAACGTATGTAAAAGTACTTAGGCAAGAAGAGAATTGGCAGTTAGTGGAGACGCCGGATGAATACCGGGGATTCGTGGAAGCCTCGCATCTATCTGACGACCTCCGACAGGAAGGGGAGGAATGGAAGGTCAGCGAAGGGAGCGTTCAGGTTCGCGACGCCGCGAGTGGCGAGATCATCGGCCGCCTCGCCTTTGACACACGTTTTTGGGGCAGGAATGATGGGGAGAAATCTGCCATAACACTGGGGAACGGAATGCACGGGTTCATCCCCAGCGAAGCGGTGGTACCCGCTGACTCTCTTGGTGATCTGACGGACCTAGAGCGCTTGGCGCATTCATTCGTAGGCATTCCTTATTTGTGGGGGGGCGGTTCACCAT
>CAZBSW010000009.1:0-15956 GCA_964494835.1 uncultured Thermotogae bacterium | reverse complement strand
GAACAGGTAATTACGCGCATATCCGTTCGCGACATCCACTACCTCTCCCACGTGTCCCAAAGATTCAATGGTCGTTGTGAGCAATACCTTGACGATGATTACCACCCCTCTTCTCTCTCGTAGAAGGAATTGTAGTGGCCGCTACGGGGCGCGTCAAACCCCGCCACAAGTGGCCTCGTGTGGTATACTGTGCCTGATCGATAATGGGAAGGCTGGGCGAGTGGTTGGAAAGTCGTGAGCGTGTGTTGGTAATGGGGGTTCTGAACGTCACTCCCGACTCGTTCTACGATGGCGGATCCTATTTCTCTTCTGATGAGGCGATCAAACGCGGGCTCGCTATGGTCGACGAGGGTGCTGATATCATCGATGTGGGGGGCGAGTCGAGTCGCCCTGGGTCGCGACCGGTGGGAGACGATGAAGAACTGGCGCGCGTCATGCCGGTCATAGAAGCGATTAGGAGGCAAAGTGATGTTCTGATATCAATTGACACAACGAAGGCGGTTGTAGCACGAACGGCGATCGCCGCTGGGGCAACGATCGTCAATGACATCAGCGCCATGCGTTTCGATCCTGAGATGGCCAAAACGGTAGCAAATACGGACGCATTCGTCATTATCATGCACATGAAGGGAACCCCGGAGACGATGCAGAAGGACCCCGTTTATACGGAGACGATGGATGAAATCACGAGTTTTCTGCGTGAACGGGTTGAGGTAGGATTGGCAGTGGGAATCCCGCGTGCGCGGATGATCGTTGATCCAGGGATCGGATTTGGCAAGCGCCTCGAACACAACATTACCATCGTGCAGAGCCTCGGCGCTCTCAACCGGCTCGGGCTGCCGGTCCTGATCGGGTTGTCGCGCAAGTCCTTCTTGGGAGAGATTCTTGGTCTTTCCGCGGCCGACCGCTTGACGGGAACGATAGCGGCGAACGCAATCGCGATCGCCAATGGAGCGGACATCATCCGTGTACACGATGTGAAGGAGGGAAGGTGGACGGCAGATGTGGCCTTCCGCCTGCGAAACGATGCACCTTGACATCTACACGTTTCTCGAACATCCGGGCAAGCATCTCCCTATAGATGTTCGTCTAAATCCGGGGCAGACAACAGGATCTCCGGATGAGATCCGGTTCATCGAGGAGATCGCGCTTACCGGAGAGGCATTCGCGCAGCTTGGGACCCTGTATCTCAACACACGAATCAAAACTGCAATCGAGCGTTCTTGCCGGCGTTGCCTCGCCCCTGTGCGGGAAGAGATCGACCTATCAGAGCAATTCAGCGTCGAGATCCCGGAAGGGAAGACCGAGGTCGACCTCGTCCTCCAGATCTTGGCCAGCATCACTGCAGCACTTGATCCCCACCCGCTGTGCCGTCCTGACTGCCGCGGCCTCTGCCCTGTGTGCGGGACGGATCTCAACGAGAATCCTGACCATGCCTGCGAGACAGAGAGCGGCGATCATCTGCGATTAGGGGATTTTCTCAAATGAAGGCTCATCGGGTAACGCTCGGTTTCGATCCGGGGCTGGCAATCACCGGTTACGGCGTGGTGGAGGCTACTGAACGGGGATGGCGCGTGATCGACGGAGGCGTGATCCGTACTCTAACTGGAGATGGACGTCCCGACAGACTGCGGGACATATACCAACAGGCCCAGGAGTTGATCACCAAATACAACCCGTGCGGGGTGGCAATCGAAGAGGTGTTCTTTGCCACAAACTCCCGCACTGCGATGCTCACCGCCGAGACACGCGGTGTCCTGCTCCTGGCAACATGCGGCCTTCCTGTACGCGGTTACACGCCGCTGCAGGTAAAGAAGCGCATCACCGGCTACGGCAAGGCGAACAAGCAGCAGGTGCAGGCGATGGTGCAACGCCTCCTCGGCCTCACCGAGATACCGCGGCCGGATGACATGGCAGACGGCCTCGCGCTTGCGCTGTGCTATCTGTTTGACCTGCAGGGCGTCGATAAGGAGGATTTTGCCTACCTCTAGAGAAACAGCAAATGGATTGTTCGCTAGCGGCGCACACGAGAGGCGCGTTCTCCTGTTCGACGGACACTCCATCGCTTACCGTTCGTTCTACGCAATCCGCGATCTGACAACGCACGACGGTCTACCGGTGAATGCGGTGTACGGCTTCTGGCGTTTCCTGTCGAGCATCATGCGTTCCTACCCGTCGCAATACGTGGGGGTGGCGTTCGACGCCGGAGGAGTCACGTTCAGGCACGAACTCTACTCCGAGTACAAGGCAAACAGGAAGGAAATGCCGGCCGAACTCAAGACGCAACTCCCTTTGATTCACGATCTGCTTTCTACATTGGGGATACGGACCATCTTCGAGGAAGGGGTGGAGGCGGACGACATCCTGGGGAGCATCGCCGTTCAGGCCGCGAAAAAGGATATCCCTGTTCTTATCGTGACATCGGACAAGGATCTGGCACAGCTGGTCGACAACCGTGTGCATCTCGTCCGGCCTAGCGGCAAGGGTGCGGGCGGAGGGGTGGACCTCCTCAATCCATCCGGAGTAAAAGGATGTTACGGCGTCGATCCCGGTCAGATCGTAGATCTACTCTCCCTCGTGGGTGACACATCGGACAACGTTCCGGGAGTGCCCTCGATCGGAGCAAAGACTGCAGCCAAATTGCTTGATGAATACGGATCCCTCGACGAACTCATTAACTGCGTCGATGAATTGAGAAACGGACGAGTGCGCGATAACCTGAAGGAACACGTACAGGACGCCCTGCTCGCTCGTCGTCTCGTTTCGATTCAGGCGGACGTGGGCGTGGGCGACGTTCCACGCGACTATTCGCTGCGCGCGGTCGATGTCGACCGTCTGAGACAGCTGCTCACGCGACTCGAATTCAAATCCGTCTTGAAGGATCTCTCCCTCGCTCCCGTACATACGCAAACGACCGTACCGGTAGATCAGAAGGCGGTTTACAAGACCATCCTCACGCGGGACGCGCTGGAAGGACTCGTACGTGAGATTTCGGACCTTGAAGAGATCGCGATCGATGTCGAGACGACGAGCCTCGATCCAATGCAGGCACGGATCGTCGGTATATCGATCTCGCCGCGTCCCTACCTCGGTTACTACATCCCAGTCGGCCACGATTATCTCGGGGCACCGGCGCAGGTCGATCTGGAGACCGTTCTCTCTTCACTGCAGCCGATCATCGAGGGGGAGCGCCCACAGCTCATGGGGCAGAACCTGAAGTATGACGTAATTGTGTTCAGCCACAACGGTCTCGTCCCCCACGGGGTGAATTTCGACGCAATGATCGCATCTCATCTCGTCTCCCCTGAAGAACGCCATCACAACCTGGAACAGATCGCCAAGACGTATCTTGATTACGATATGCTTTCCTACAGCGATGCCTTCGGAAAGAACGGTGCGATCGCGCAAGCGCCCGTAGACAAGGCGACATCTTATGCCGCCGAGGATGCGGAGATCGTGTGCCGCGTCAAGGAGACACTCGTCGAAAACCTGGATCGCGTCGGCGCTATGCGCCTGTTCAACGAAGTGGAGATCCCTCTCCTCTCCGTACTGGCCCGGATGGAGAAGAACGGGATCATTGTCGATCGCACCGTCCTTGGCGACCAGGGTAAGGACCTGCACGAGCGGCTGAACATAATCGAGAAGGACCTGTTTGAGATGGCGGGAGAGACGTTCAACCCCAATTCACCAAAACAAGTGGCTGAGGTGTTATTCGATCACCTCAGCCTCCCCGTGATCGAAAAGACAAAGAGCGGGCCGTCGACGAGTGCCCGCGTCCTGTCCGAGCTTGCAATTCAGCACCCCGTGCCCGGCAAGCTCATTGAGTATCGAGAGTTACGCAAGCTCCTCACCACTTATGTCGAGCGCCTCCCTGAGGCAATCAACCCCGCTACCGGTCGGATCCACACCTCGTTTCACCAGACATCGACCGCAACCGGAAGGCTCTCTTCGTCCGATCCGAATCTGCAGAACATCCCCATACGAACAGAGATTGGTGAACGAATCAGGCGTGCATTCGTCGCGCCACCCGGCTTCCGTCTGATCGGGGCGGACTACTCGCAGATCGAGATACGCCTCTTGGCGCATTTCTCCGGCGATGATGGCCTGATCACTGCATTTGCGGAAGGTAAAGACCTTCACAGCATGACAGCGAGCCGCATCTTCGCCATTCCTGAGGAAGAGGTCACTGACAGGCTTCGCATCGCCGCCAAACGGATCAACTTCGGGATCATCTACGGTATCAGCGCGTTCGGCCTGGCACGCGACCTTGGCATCTCGCGCGAAGAGGCGCGTGCCTACATCGACCGGTTTTTCGCCGCCTATCCACAGGCACGTGCGTACATCGATGAGATGGTCGAGCAGGCGACCAAAAAGGGGTACGCAGAGACGATACTCGGACGGCGCCGGCCGCTACCACAGCTCACATCAAAGAACGTCCCATTGAGAAACTTTGCTAAGCGGAACGCGGTCAACACACCCATTCAAGGGAGTGCGGCCGACCTGATCAAGCTCGCTATGCTTGAGATCGATAGCAGGATCGAGGCTAAAGAACTGAAGGTGAAGATGCTGTTGCAGATTCACGATGAACTCATCTTCGAGGCAGCGGAGGCCGACTGCAAAGTGGCAATGGCTGCGATCAAGCGGGCGATGGAAAGCGTCATGGAGTTGCGCGTTCCATTGGAGGTGAAGGTGAAATGCGGAGACAACTGGAGCCAGATATGAAGGAAGGGAGAGTTCTACGGCTCGGCTACTGGCTGATGATCATCGCTGGAAGCCTGTTGGGGGGATACGCTGCTTACTTCGTGGTCCGAACCATTGCGACCGCCCCTGGGCTTAGTACGTTTTTTAAGGTGGTGATCCTTACCGGCGCAGCCGGCCTCTTGCTCACACTCATCGGCTTAATCATAGACCGGAGGAGGGACTCAGATGATCATCGTGACAACGGAGGCGATTGAGGGACGGAAGATCGAACAGGTGTTCGGTCTGGTACGCGGTAACACGATCCGCGCCCGCAACGTGGGTAGAGACATCATGGCCGGACTGCGGAACATCGTCGGAGGAGAGATCAAGGATTACACGCGAATGCTCAGTGATGCCCGTGATCAGGCGCTTTCACGGATGACAAGAGACGCCGAGGCCCTTGGAGCTAATGCGATCGTCGGCGTGCGATTCACCACTTCGCAGACGATGTCCGGTGCCGCAGAAATCCTCGCCTATGGCACAGCGGTGCGTCTGAAAGACTGACTCGGACCGGCCACCGTACTACTTGCAGACGGGTATCATGCGTCCAATACCTCACGGATCAGCGTGATAGCGGCGTGTACGGCGCTCCTCTTATTCTGGATGCGATCTCCGCTCCACTGGAATCGACGCGCGGCCACGCCTGTACCGTCGGCAATAGCGATATATACAACACCTACCGGCGTTTCAGTACTCCCTCCACCCGGCCCGGCCAGGCCGGTGATCGCGACGGCGATGTCGCTTGCAAACAGGCGCTTACAGCCAGTAGCCATCGCTCTTACCGTCTCCTCACTGATCACACCGTGTTCTGCGATGATCTCGTGTGGCACGCCGAGGATGTTCTCCTTAACGTCATTTTGGTAGGCAATAACACCGCCTCGGAAATACTGGGAAGACCCTGGTATGTCGGTGATGCAGCTCGCCATGAGACCGCCGGTACACGATTCCGCTACCGATAGTGTCAGTTTCCGCTCTTTAAGGGCTTTCCCCACCCGCTCTTCAAGGCTGTCTTGCACGGCCGTTATCTCCCCTTGCTCAATTGGCATCATGTGCATATATCTTCCCGGTTCAGCAAGGAGAAGGCAATGCCTATCCCGCCTCTCCCCTCTCAGCATTCCACGCACACCTCTGCCTGAGCGGACAACGACTGCACTCCGGTCTCCGCGGATGACAGATCTCACGGCCGAGGCGGATCAGGTGCAAATGCAGTCTTCTCATGAGCGCGGAATCGGCAGGGAGGAGGGCGTTCATCCGCGTGTGCGGGTCTTCATTGCAGGCGACGAGACCGAGCCGTCGTGTGACACGTCGGATGTGGGTGTCGACCGGAAAGTACGGCTTGTCAAACGAAAATAGAAGGACGATCCCCGCGGTCTTCTTTCCCACGCCGGGCGAAGCGAGGAGCCACGCCATCGCCTCATCCAGCGGTAGATCGGCGAGGAAATCAAGACCGAGAGATCCGCATTCATCTACAATCCTCGTGAGGACCTGCTTGATCCGGGATGCCTTCTGTCGATGTAGCCCGCCGGTCCTGATCGCCTGTGCGATCGGTTCCACAGGTGCGTCCTTCACCGCAGCGAGGCTTCCAAAGTGCGCAATGAGGGTGGTATAAGCCCGATCTCGGTTTGTATCGTTTGTATTCTGGGAAAGGATGGTTGAGATCAGTGTGTCAACCGGATCATGTGCGGCGAATACGATCTCGCCGTACTGCTTCTTCAGCCGTGTCGCGATCCACGCCGTCTTGTCCATCTGACTCATGGCGATGTTGAGGATAGACGACCGCGCGATGCGCTGCAATCGCCGCACTGCATGACGGATGCCCCTGTGGACTGATGGAGTGGTTGCCGCTACGATTTCAGTAAAGGAGGACAAGATGATAAAGACAGTGAAGAACAGCAAAGTGATGTTGCGCCTCAAGGACGGGGAGGGGCTGATGCAGTGCCTCCAGGACGTTTCTATCGACTCAGGCGCCATCCTCTGCGGAGTGGGTATGCTACGTGAACTCGAGATCGGCTATTGGAATGGCAAGGAATACGATATCGAGCGCGTTACCGAACCGGTGGAATTGCTCAGCTTACAAGGGAACTTCGCCCGCCAAGACGCAAAAACAGTTATTCACTGCCATGTCGCGGTGGCGCGGCGCGGTGGCCCAGCACTGGGAGGGCACGTGCTAAAGGCGACTGTGCATAACACAGCCGAGATCGTCATCGATCTCCTTCCTGGGATGGTCCTTACACGCAAGCCGGAAGAGACCGGACTTGCCGGTCTCTACCCGCGAGTCAGCTAAACGAAGTCTCTTTGCGGAGGCCGTTCAGAAAAGCACTCCCGCTCATGCGCGGCCGTCCTTCGCGTTGTAACTCCAGGATTTCGATGAGTGCGTCCCCCGTTGACACAAACAGCCGGCCGGTTTCAGGCACGGCTATAGCCCCCGGAGGCATCTCCCCGTGTCCGATGTCGGATAGCGCGGTACGATGCACCTTAATTAACTTCTCCTCACAATGAGTGAACGCGCCCGGCCAGGGATTCATCCCTCGAACTCGGTTATGGATCTCACCCGCCGCCATCGACCAATCGATTTCACCGTCCATGCGAGAGAGCGGAGGAGCAAGGGTGGCGTCTTCGTCGCGCTGCGGTGTGGGGTGGAGAGTCCGATCGGCCAGTCCGCGGAGCGTATCGATGATCGTCCCGGCACCGAGTGCCGCCAAGCGGTCGTGCAGCTCTCCCGCAGTCTCATCCGGACCGATCGAGCATTCGAACTGCAGCAGGATCATGCCCGTGTCCATTCCCTTATCGATGAGAAAGGTTGTGATTCCGGTCTTCGTATCGCCGCGGATGATTGCCCAGTTGATCGGCGCTGCGCCACGATAGCGGGGAAGGAGAGAGGCATGGATGTTGACCGTTCCCAACGGGGGGATGGTGAACACGCTGGTGCCGAGGATTTGACCGTAGGAGGCAACAACGATCGCTTCCGGAGCGGCGTCATGTAATAGAGCGATCGCTTCTGGGCCATTTATGCGCTCGGGCTGGGCAAGCGGCAAGCGAAGTCGGCTTGCTGCCTCCTTAATCGCCGGCGCTTTCAGTTCTCGCTTACGGCCTGCCGGTCGATCCGGTTGGGTGATAACGAGCGTCACCTCATGCGCAGCAGTGACAGAGTGCAGCGCCGGACAGGCAAATGCCGAGGTGCCGAGAAAGGCAATCCTCAATCGTCATTCTCCTTCTGTTTGCGGCGGTACTCGGCGAGGATGTTCCTTCTTTTCGCTGTTCCAAGGTGATCGATGAACAGAACTCCGTTCAGATGGTCGATCTCGTGCTGGATCGCTCGTGCCATCAGCCCTTCTCCTTCGATGTCGATCATCTTTCCATCGAGGTTCAAGCCACGCACATGCGTCCGCAACTTGCGTGTCACCTCGGCATCGACCCCCGGGATGCTCAGGCACCCCTCGAGGATCTCTTCCGATTCTTCAGATGACTCCACAATCTCCGGATTGATGAGGATATGAAATTGCCCGTTCAGATCGAGAACGATGATCCGTTTTGATAGTCCGATCTGGGGGGCGGCGAGGCCAATCCCGTTGGCACGGATCATCGCCTCCACCATCGCCTCGCACTCCTGTTTCGTCTTTCCATCGATCCGGCTGACGGTCACCGCCTTCTTGCGGAGCACCGGATCGCCGTATGTTCTGATCACACCGATCATTTCCCTTGTTTTAGAGTACTTGCGATTATATATTAACCATCGGGATGCCACAAGAAAACGGGCTTACAATCGATCAACTCGCCAAGGTCTTCCGACTGGAGCAGAGGCGCGGGTTCAACGACGATGCCATAACATGCGGTTTAGAGGAGTTCGTCCGTCGACATCTTGCCGGAGCGTTGCCGATCGTCGCCGGCTATCAGGACAAAGAGCACTTCGAACGTCAACGAACCATCAGTAGGCTACTTACCTATTTGGATAGTGACACAGCGGATGCTTACATAGCAAAGCCGGAAGATCTCCTTCTCCCGATCAGCAACGCCCGTGGAGTCGGCAGCAAACGCGCCGCTCGGCTGGAGAAACTGGGAATAGTCACGATCGAGGATCTTTTGACATACCTTCCCCGCACACTTGAGGACCGGTCACAGTATAAGGAGATCGGTCGCCTCCACCGTGGGGAGACGGTTGCAGTGCGGGCACGAATCATGGGGGTGAATCAATCACGAATAAGCAGGCGCACCACGCTGGTGCGGACGACTCTTTCTGATGAAACGGGCTTCCTATATGCCACGTGGTTCAACCAACCGTGGCTCGCCGACCAACTGCGCCCCGGTGAGGAGATCGACGTATACGGCAAGATAGAACAGCACTACGGACGTCTTCAGATCTCTTCCCCTGTGTGGGAGCCAGCGGGTGAGATGATGGAAGTCGGAAGGCTTGTTCCCATCTATCCGGCAACAGAAGGGGTAAGCGATCGCTTCCTGCGCGCGTTGATCGTCCGCAATCTGCCGGTGTATGGCGAAGCGTTTCAAGAGATCATCCCTGAAAATACTCGGAATGAACACGCCCTGTTACGCAAATCAGAAGCGATCCGCGTGCTTCATTTTCCGCCTAACGCAGAATCGTTCGAGCGTGCACGCCGCAGTCTCGCTTTCGAAGAGCTATTCCTCCTACAGCTCGGCATGGGAGAACACTCACGTTCGCTCGGCGGAAGACCGCATGTGGGGCAAGGAGCGCTTGTGGACACGTTTGTCGCCCGCCTTCCATTTCGCCTCACACAGGCGCAGCAGCGGTCGGTAAGGGAAATCCTTGCCGACCTTAGCTCGGACAGACGAATGATGAGATTGTTGCAGGGAGATGTCGGCTCAGGAAAGACGATCGTCGCGCTGGTTGTCGCCCTTGCCACGATTGAGGCGGGCCATCAAGTTGCGATGATGGTCCCTACGGAGATCCTCGCCGAACAGCACGGGATCAGCATCCAAGAACTACTCGCCGGTCTGCCGGTGAGAGTTTCGGTCCTGACGAGCGATACGAAGGACAAAGATGCTGTGAAACAGGCAATATCGGATGGCTCGACAAATCTGATCATCGGTACACATGCCCTCATCGAGGAAGATGTCAAATTCGATTCTCTTGGGTTGGTGATCATCGATGAACAGCATCGATTCGGTGTCGTGCAGCGCTCACTGATAGAAAAGAAGGATGCCGACGTCGATCTTCTCGTTATGAGCGCAACACCTATCCCGCGTACGATCGCGCTCACGCTGTACGGAGAGTTTGAGATATCACTCATCGACGAGATGCCGTGCGGAGCGAGAGACATCCATACCGTCTGTCTCGCAGAGACGAGACGGGATGAGGTTTATCAAGATGTGGGGCGCCGACTCGAGGCAGGGGAGAAGGGATATGTGGTGCTCCCACTGGTTGAAGAGTCGGAGAAGCTGGATTTGAAGGCGGCGACGCAAGTGGCCCAAGAGCTTTCGTCAACCTTTTCCCGCTTCGGAGTCGGCCTGATTCACGGGCGTCTGTCTGCGGCAGATAAACAGGCAGCAATGAACGATTTCGTCGCCGACCGTGTTAGACTCCTGGTTGCAACGACCGTGATAGAAGTGGGGATCGACGTCCCTGATGCCACGTTCATGGTGATCGAGCACGCCGAACGGTTTGGGCTTTCACAGCTACATCAATTGCGCGGGCGGATAGGGCGTTCCGGTCAGAGGGCGACTTGCTTTGCCATCGCCGTGGCAAAGACCGAGGATGCCGAGCAACGTCTGACCGCCTTTTCCGAATACGACGACGGCTTTTCGATCGCTGAGGCGGACCTCGCGATCAGGGGGCCGGGCGATCTTCTCGGGACGAAGCAGCACGGGTTCTTGAGCAAACTGCGTGCTGTAGATCTCATGCGGGATCTCGACGTGATGAAGAAGGCACGACAAGCGGCGCACTCACTCCTCGGAGAAGGAATATCGTCCCTTATCAGCGCGGAGGCGCAACGCCGGTTCGGTGAGGTATTGAAGTGGCTGCAGGTATGAGGCAAGGCACCGCTTGGACAATGCCTAGTGAATGAGTGTGCCGACCCTCTTTCCTTGCGCGATCTTGCGCAAGGCGCCGCTTTCTGAGAAGCCGAACACGATGATGGGAATCGCGTTCTCTCTGCAGATCTCCACCGCCACCTGGTCCATCACCCCGTATCGGGCGGCAAGGAAGGAATCATAAGAGAGCTCGTCAATGATGCGGGATGCCGCCCCTTTGGAGGGATCTTTGTCAAATACACCGGCAACGTTCGACCCTTTGGCAAGCAAATCGGCTTCGATCGTGACAGCACGTACGGCGGCGGCGGTGTCGGTCGTGACGAGTGGGTTTCCTGTTCCGCCGGCAAAGATGACGATCTTCCCCTCGGCAAGGGCCTTGCGTGCCTTGCGTGGTGAGATCGGATCGGTCAGCTCGGTTGTAATCGCGGACTGAACGATCGTATCCCGGCCTGCCTTTTCCAGGTATGCTGCGAGTGCAAGACCGTTCAACACAGTGGCGAGCATTCCCAGTGAATCGGCATCGATGCGGTCAAGCCAGGGGCTTCGCGAGCCGCGGATGATATTCCCACCGCCAATGACGATACCGATCTCGACACCGGTCAAAGAAACGATCTGTTCCGTGATACGCCGGAGTGCTTGAGGAGAGAACGCACCCCCTTCTCCAGTGAACGCTTCACCGCTCAACTTGAGAAGAAGGCGCGCAGGAGACTTCATTCCACCTCGTCGCCTATTGCATAACGAGCAAAACGCTTGATGAAGATGTTCTCCCCCGTCCTTGTTCGCAGATCGGCGAGGAGATCCTCAATCGAGAGGGAGGGATTCTTGACGAACGGTTGTTTGATGAGGCATACGTCGGTGTAGAACTTTCCTATCCTCCCTTCGATGATCTTATCCATCAACGCGGCCGGCTTGCCTTCCTTCTCCAGCTGTTTGCTGTATATGCCCTTCTCGTTTTCCAAGTCCTGTGCCGGGATGTCCTCAGGACTGATGTATCGCGGCGCCGCCGCCGCGATATGCATAGCGACGTCGCGGGTGAACGCACGGAAATCTTCGCTGTTAGCCGCAAAATCGGTGTTGCAGGCGACCTCCAAAAGAACACCCACTTTGCCGCTGTGATGGACGTACGCCTCGATACGGCCTTCGGTCGCCTCTCGTCCCTTGTGGGCGAGGAGCTCGCGTCCCTCCTCGCGCAGGATCTGTTTTGCGCGTTCCAGGTCGCCATCCGCCTTCGTTAGCGCAGCCTTGCAATCCATTATCCCTACCCCGGTCGCTACACGCAGGGCCTTAACGTCTTCGCTCCGTATCGTCATCTCTCTTCCGTTCCTTTGTGGATAGCTTCGTCCTCATCGCTCTCAGTCTCACCGTCGCCTGATTCCTCTTCTTCCGAGGACTCGTCTACCGGGGACTCGGCTTCTGGCGGGGGCTCGGCATCCGAACCTCCCTCGGCCATCTGTTCTTCTGCTGCGGAAGCGGCCGAAGGTTCCTCAGCCTCTGTCTGTCGCCCTTCGTGCCCTTCCAGAACGGCGTCGGCGATGCGTGATGTGATCAGTTTCGTCGCCTTGATTGCGTCATCGTTGCCAGGGATCGGAAAATCGATAGGATCAGGGTCACAATTGGTGTCGACGATAGCGATCACCGGAATTCCGAGGATGTTCGCCTCGTGTACCGCATTTACCTCAACATCGGGATCAATGACGTATAGCAGATCGGGAATCCGTTCCAAGTGGCGCAATCCATCGAGATTGCGCTGCAGTTTGGCGAGCTCACGGCGTATACGCGCTGCTTCTTTGTTGGGGAAGTGTTCGATGGAGCCATCCTCCATCATCGCTTCCAGGTCTTTCATCCGTTTGATACTGTGTTGAACGGTCGCGAAATTGGTCAGCGTTCCGCCAAGCCAGCGACGATTCACGTAGTGAGCACCGCATCTCCGCGCCTCTTCGGCGATTGTCGCCTGTACCTGTTTCTTCGTCCCGACGAATAGAATCTCTTTACCTTCCAGGATACGGTCACGCACAAAGAAGTACGCCTTCCTGAACATATCTACAGTCTGCTCAAGGTCTACAATATGAATCCCCTTGCGTTCGGTGAAGATATAGCGACGCATCTTGGGGTTCCATTTACGTGTTCGGTGACCGAAATGAACGCCGGTCTCCAGTAGTTCTTTCATTGTCAGTACTTCCACATCACCCTCCCAATAATGAAGCGTTAGCCCAAAGTATAGCAACCGGGGAAGATCACTTCAATACAGGAAATGCACCACCGGAAACGCGTTCAGACAGGAAAATCAATCGGTTGGTCTCCCCTGAGCACCGGCTTATAATCGTATGCGGAGGTCGACTCGGATGAGGGAGCAGGAAGTGGTAGCACCGGGTGGTGGGCAAGTACGCAGTATTCCAAAGAACATCGAGGCGGAGCAAGTTGTCCTTGGGTCCGCCATTCTCGAACCGGAAGAGACAATCCCCATTCTGATCGACAAGCTAAGGCCTGAGCACTTCTATCGCCGCGCACACCGCGTAATTTTCCGCACCATCCGGGATCTCTTCGACCGGGGAGAACCGTCGGATATCGTGTCGCTTGCCAATCGCCTTGAAGAGCAAGGGAACATGACTAAAGTGGGCGGAAGGATCTATTTGAACGAACTCCTCGACCGGGTTACCACGACAGCAAGCCTGGATTATTACGCCGACATCATACGCAAGAAGGCGACATTGCGCGCGTTGATCGAGGCGGGCGGGCAGATTTCCGAGTTCGGGTACGACGAAGCGAGCGACACGGACGAGATACTCGACAAGGCGGAGACACTCATCTTCGACATATCCCGTAGCGAATCGGCAGGGACGTACTTCCTCGTCAATCAGTTCCTCTACGAGCACATAGACAAACTGGAGGAGCTACATCGTGACCCGAACCGCCACACGATCACCGGTTTCTCCACCGGCTTCCCTCGCTTCGACGAAATGACTTCAGGACTGCAGCGTTCGGACCTTGTAGTCCTCGCCGGTCGGCCGGGAACCGGCAAGACAAGCCTCGCACTTGCGTTGGTGAGACACGTAGCGATACGCGAGAACGCCGCTGTGGGGATCTTCTCCTTGGAGATGACGAAGGAACAGCTGTTAGAGAGGTTGTTGTGCGGTGAGGCGCAGGTCAGTCTACATCGATTGCGTGGTGGCTATGTACCGGCGACGAAGTGGAGGGATATCGCCAACGCAGCCAGCAAATTCCAAAAGGCGCGTGTCATGGTCGATGACTCTCCCGGTTCGACAGTACTGGAGATTCGCGCCAAAGCACGGCGGATGGCCGCGCAGCACGGGCTGGACTTGCTTGTCGTCGACTATTTGCAGTTACTTGAGGGGGCGATCCGCACCGACGTACGCGAACAGGAGATCGCTCACATCACCCGCTCGCTTAAGAAGCTGGCACGTGAGTTGAACGTGCCGGTGATCGCCATCTCACAGCTGAACCGTGCCGTAGAACAACGGGAGAGACGTCTGCCGCGTCTGTCAGACCTACGCGAGAGCGGGGCGATCGAGCAAGACGCTGACCTCGTCGTCTTCATCTACCGCGCCGATTACTATGAAGAGCCGACCGACGTAACCAAGGACGGTCAGGGCGCGGGCAGCGAGGCAGAGATCATCATCGCAAAGCAGAGGAACGGGCCTCTGGGCAAGGTCCCGGTCATCTTCCACAAAGCATACGCCAGTTTCTATCCAGCCACGCGCGAAGAGGCACCGTTCTAGTGTGGTGAATGAGAAGGCGCCCACGTATAATCGCGAACAATGTGACCAGCGGTAGAGGGAGGAATAATGGCTTATCCGACACAGTTTCGTTACACCAAGGAGCATGAATGGATCGACCTAGGCGGGGACCGCGCCAAGCTGGGGATCACCGAGCATGCCCAGAGCGAACTAGGTGACGTTGTATTTGTTGAGCTTCCCGCGGTGGGAACAGAATTCAAGCAAGGTGATTCTCTAGGAACTGTGGAGTCCGTCAAGGCGGTGAGCGACATATATGCACCGATGAGCGGGAAGGTGATCGAGGTCAACTCTGACCTGGAGACCTCTCCGGAGACGATCAATCAGGATCCGCACGGTGCCGGTTGGTTGATCGTACTGGAGTTGGCCGATCCCGGCGAGGCGGACGCGCTTCTCGATGCGGCTGCGTACGAGAAACACATCAAAGAAGAATAGACGCATGCGCTACATCGCTAATACCGACGCCGATCGCCGCGAGATGCTTGCTGCGATCGGCCGTTCTTCGCTGGAGGAATTGTTCGCTGATATCCCACAGCCGGTGAAGGACCGCTTTCAACCGCTCGGCCTCTCTTCTCAGAGCGAGATGGAGGTATCGGCAAAGCTCGCACGTCTGGCGGACATGAACAAGGTCTCGCAGTACGTTTCATTCCTCGGGGGAGGGGTGTACGATCACTACATCCCGAGTGTAGTGGCGCATTTGACAGCACGCGCCGAGTTTTACACGGCCTACACGCCCTACCAGCCCGAAATCAGTCAGGGAACGCTCACGGCGATGTTCGAATTTCAAACGTTGTTGTGTGAACTGACCGGGATGGAGATTGCCAACGCATCCATGTACGACGGAGCAACTGCACTTGCCGAGGCAGCGCTGATGGCGTCACGTGTCACAAAGCGAACAAAGATCGCGGTGGCGCACTCCCTGTTTCCTCACTATCGTCGCGTCCTCGACACTTACTGCTGGGCGGCGGGGATCAATGTCTCAGAGATCCCAACAGGACCTGATGGTCGGAGCGAGTTCTCTCGTATTCCGCCTGACATAGCCGGATTGATTGTGCAATCGCCGAATGCACTCGGAGTCATCGAGGCGTTGACGGGTGTCAAGGAATCGATCGGCGATGCTCTATTGATTGTCTCCGCCAACCCCATTTCTCTTGGAGTTCTCTCTCCCCCCGGCTCCTATGGGGCGGATGTCGTGACCGGTGAGGGACAGCCGCTCGGGATTCCAGCCTCATTCGGCGGACCACTCCTCGGACTGTTCGCAACCCGCAATCAATATCTACGTCAGATGCCTGGTCGGGTGGTGGGGCAGACGATCGATGCCGATGGGAACGTAGGCTACACGATGACCGCCCAGACGCGAGAGCAACATATCCGCCGCCAGAAGGCAACATCAAATATCTGTACCAATGCTCAGTTGTGCGCCCTTGCCGCCACCGTCTACCTTGCCTGCCTCGGGGGGGA